>JBGQLF010000322.1:0-8841 GCA_041499985.1 Gemmataceae bacterium | reverse complement strand
GTCGAGCCCCGTCGCCAGTGGCGACTTCGCCAATCTCGATTACCTGGCCGACGCCGCGGCCGTGCTCGTGAACCTCGTCCCCGACAAGGACGGCGTGGTCATCATTCGCCGGCGCGACCTCGGCCCCCACGCCCTGATCCATGTCGTCGCGGTCGATCCGCTGAGCACCACGGCGCGCTCGCTCTCCCTGCCCGAGCAGCCGGCCAAGTTCCTCGACCTACGTCTCAAGACCGGCCTGGACCCGAAGGGCCATTTCACGCAGCAGAAGCAGGTCAGCGTGCTCTCACCGGGCAAGCCGTTCGTCCTGGCCGAGACGGCGGGCAGCCGGTTTGAGTCCTACGACAGCCTGGCGAAGGTCTACGCCCTCTACAGCACTCTCTCACGTGACCCGAAATTGGCGGAGTTCTCCTTCGTCCTCCACTGGCCGAAGCTAAAGCCCGAGGAGAAGCGCGAGCTCTACTCGAAGTTCGCCTGCCATGAGCTGCACTTCTTCCTGGCGAAGAAAGACCCGGCGTTTTTCCGCGACGTCGTACGGCCCTACCTTGCCAATAAGAAGGACAAGACGTTTCTGGATCGCTGGCTGCTCGAGGAAGACCTCAGCGCGTTCCTGGATCCCTGGCAGTATGAACGCCTCAATACGGTGGAGCGCATCCTGCTGGGGCAGCGCATCCCGAGTGAGCTGGCCCGCACGACCCGGCACCTGGTCGATCTTTCCCGCTTGCAACCGCCGAACGCGGATCGCGAACGCGTGCTGTTCGACAGCGCGGTGCGCGCGGGCGACCTGGAGGAACGAACGACGTTTGGACAACTCGGGTCGCGGCTCGAAGGCGCGGGGACGGGTGTAGCGCCATCCTCTCCGAGTCGGGATGCTCCGAAGCCGTCGGACCCAGCCGCCGACAAGTCCAGGCTGGGAGGCGGCAAGAATGGTGAAGAGAAGGCCAAGGAATTGAAATCGCGCGATGGCCGGACTATGAACAAGGACACAGAGAAGGAGGTAGACGGGCTGGGTCTGAAGCAGAAGTTTGACGACCGGGCCGACTTCTTCGAAGCGGATCGCAAAAAGACCGGGCTCCGCCAGTTGTACCGCCGGCTCGACCCCACCCAGGAATGGGCCGAGGACAACTACTATCACCTGCCCATTCAGCAGCAGGGGCCTGACCTTGTTCCCGTCAGCCCCTTCTGGCTCGACTATGCCCGGCACGAGGCGGCGACTCCGTTCCTGTCGTCGCACCTGGCCGAGGCGTCGCGCAACTTCACCGAGATGCTCCTGGCCCTGGCGGTGCTCGACCTGCCGTTCGAGGCCGGTAAGCACACCACCGTCTTCGACGGCGGCCGGATGACGCTCACGCCCGCCGGCCCCATGTTTGTTTTCCATGAAGAGATCCGGCCCGTGGCGGCGGCCGCCGGTAAGTCGTCCATCCTGATCAGCCAGAACTTCTACCGCCAGGGCGACCGTTTCCGCGAGGAAAACGGCGAGCGCAGCGACAAGTTCCTCTCGGGAGAGTTCGCGATCCACACCGTCTACGGCTGTCAGGTAGTCGTCACGAACCCGACGTCGTCCCGGCAGAAGCTTGCGGTCCTGCTGCAGTTGCCGGTCGGCGCGCTGCCGCTAGCCAACGTCCCCTTCACGCGGACCGTGCAACTCGATCTGGAACCGTACCGGACACAGACGATCGACACGCTCTTCTATTTCCCAGTGGCGGGCCCCTTCGTACAGTTCCCGGTCAACGTGGCGCGGAACGAGCTCTTGGTCGCCGCGGCCGAGCCCATGAGCTTCGACGTCGTGGCCAGGCCGACGAAGGTGGACGCCGACTCGTGGGATTATGTCTCGCAGGAAGGCACCACGGAGCAGGTGCTTGCTCTCCTGAACCGGGAGAATCCGCTCACGCTCGACCTGGAGAAGATCGCCTTCCGCATGCGCGACCGGACGACGTTTGATGGGGTCCTGCGCGTGCTGCGCGACCGGCACGTCTATCAGTCGACCCTCTGGTCCTACGGCATCTACCACAATGTCCCGGCCGTGGCCCGCGAGTATCTCCGGCACCTGGACCCGCTCGTGGCCGTGTGTGGCGGACCGATTCAGAGTCCGCTTTTGACGATCGATCCGGTGGCCCGGCACCAGTACGAGCACCTCGAATATCGGCCTCTGGTCAATGCCCGGGCCCATTCCTTGGGCCAGCGTCGCCAGATCGTCAACAACCGCTTCGCCGAGCAATACCACCGTTTCCTGAAACTGCTAACTTACCAGTCGCAGCTCAACGACGACGACCTCTTGGCCATGGTCTACTACCTGCTGCTGCAAGATCGCATCGAAGAGGCTCTGGCCATGTTCGAGCGTGTGGACGCCGGCAAGCTGGCCACGAAGCTGCAATACGATTACTGTTCCGCCTATCTCGATCTCTATCGCGACGAACCGGCCCGCGCCGCGGCCATCGCGGCCCGCTATGCCAGCTATCCGGTGGACCGGTGGCGCAATGCGTTCAAGGTCGTGGCTCAGCAAGTGGAAGAAGCCCAGGGCAAGCCGGTGCTGGTGGTCAGCACCGACGACCGGACGCAACGGCAGGGCCAGCTCGCCGCGACCGAGCCGGGCTTCGAGTTCACGCTGGACGCCCAGCGGATCAACCTGTCCTACCAGAACCTCGGGACGGTGCGGATCAACTATTACTTGATGGACGTTGAGCTACTCTTTAGCCGTAACCCGTTCGTCCAGCAGTCCGGCGGCCAGTTTGCCTCGATCCGGCCGAACGCAACGCGCGAGGTCAAGCTATCCGCGGGCCAGACCCGGCTTGGAGTGCCGCTGCCGGACGACCTGGTTCGCCGCAACGTTTTGGTGGAGGTGACGGCGGGCGGCAAGACGCGCTCGCTCCCCTACTACGCCAGCGCCCTGGACGTCCGCCTGCTCGAAAACTACGGCCAGCTGCAGGTGACGAGCACGGCCGGCGGCAAACCGATGCCGAAGGTGTACGTGAAAGTCTACGCTCGCCTGACGGACGGCCAGGTCAAGTTCTACAAGGACGGGTACACCGACCTCCGCGGCCGCTTCGACTACACGTCGGTGAGCACACCCGAGCAACAGCCCGTGAGCCGGTTCGCGATCCTAACGCTGAGCGACGCCCACGGTGCCCTCATTCGCGAAGCAACGCCGCCCGCGCAGTAAAGGGAAGTACGCTCGCCCATTGCCGGGAAACAATCGATCATGGAGCGCTCTGAAGAGAACAAGCTCCAGAGCGCTCCTCCTTGTCTTGAAGTCCCGTTGAGAGAGTGCGCCGCGCAGCGGTAATGGGCCCGCGGTTCACGGCGGGAACCTTTGGTCCGTGGCGCGAGGCGGAAGTCGCTACGCGTGGCAGCATAGCGCTGTGCGGCATCCGTGTTTGAGGTTGCCACCGAGACGTCGTGCTCGTCGGTCCGACACACTACGGTCGATCAGACCGAAGCGTGCAAGTCTTCGATTAAGCGTCTTGCCCGCACTCCAGGTGGCCCAAGGTTGCTGTGCAACCTAACCGCGTTCGGAAGAAATGAAAAAACGGGCTAGTTTTCAGGCATTTCCGTCATTTCTTCCGATCGCTCTAAGTGACACGGTCCCAAGAGACTGCGTCTTGAGGAGGTGTTCAGTTGATCTTCGGAGTAGAATCGCTGAGTTGATCCTCCTGGTAGTCCCTGTCGACTGTCCCAAGCTTTCTGTCTTCGTTGCTGAGCGTCATCGCGTGAATGCGCGCACGCGTCAGATAGAACTTGAGGCGAATCTCCCTCCCTAACAGCTTGCTCACGTCGGCGTTGTCGTGCCACCGGACCAGAAAATCCAGGGCGTCGCCCTGGATCGTACTCGCCTGCGGCTCGGTGAAGCCTGGAATCGGCTGCCAATCACGTGTCAAGACCTCCACGCGGACCGATCCCTTCATCCAGGTGGAAGCGTTCACGAACAACTTGGCGTGCAGGACCGTGAACGGCTTGGTCACGACGCGGCACGGCCCGGGATTCCGATCACTCGTTTCGAGGGAGGCAAACCGGTCGCGCTTGAACGTGGCCAGTGCCGCGCCGACTTTGAGGGTCTCAGGATCTGAACGTGCCACATCCACGCTGTGCGGAAAGTTCGCCGCAGCATAATAGATGTAGACGGTATCATCGACGATGATCGGCTCGGGTTGGGAGCAGGCCATTGCCATGTAATCGTAATAGCCTCGGGATCCCGACGGGATGAACGGTTCGCCCCGGCAGACGCGCGTGAAACGGAGACCGTCGCGGCTGGTGGCCAGATGAATGTTGATCGATGGCTCGTGACGCAGATAAAACACGCTCATGTATCCGACATAAACTCCGCCGATTTGGTGGCACGCGAATTGGTAGAGTTCCGTGTCGGCCGGGTCGTCAGCATCCATGCTGAGGATGAACTGGTGATGCTTCCACTTCCGAAGGTCCTCGCTCTCGGCGTAGGCATAGGAGCGATAATAGCGGTCGACCGCCTTCCTTTCACGATCACTTTCGTCCGCGACCATGCGTTCACTAAACTCCGGAATCACTCGGCGATACAGCACCCATTTCTGCTTCGCCGGGTCGTAGGTCATATGCATGAGGCAATCGTCCCCTTTCCCGGAGACGTCATTCGGCGTCTGCCAGAAAGGGGCACTCGCGCACGACCAATGGATGCCGTCGGGCGACGTCACAAGATGTGCTCCGCGGCGATGATCTTGAACAATCGCCAAGGCGACGAACTTCTCGCTGGCGTTCCTGGGGTTGGGATGCTTGTTCACCGCCCAAAAGAAGGCCTTCTTACCCTGGGGCGTCATGGGTGTACTTGGGACAACGAATCCCTTCGTTTCCTGAGAACTCGCGGCGCTTGTCCCGGAAACGGTATCGCTGGTGAAAACGATATTATGGTCGCGCCGACCTGCGATAGCCATCAAGCGGAGGTCAGGCTTATGCCAGTGGACGCCATCGGTAGAAGTGAAGTAGAGCATGTACGCCGCATGGCCGTCCAAATAACGCGTCTTCCAGTCGCTCCCCGCCCGTGCCCACATCTTGAAGAGTTTATCCTCCTTGTCGTACATCGTGGTATAGGGCTGAAGATTATTGCCCTCACACCAACGCTCACAGCGGACGACAGGGTTCAAGAGGTGTTTTTTGGGCTTATGAAGCCTGCGGGAAACGCCGGGCGTCACGTCGAGCATCTGGTTGTCCAGAAACAGCTCTGTCATGGAAGCTGTTTTTCTTACATCTGGTTGGCTGCCTGTAAGTGGTGCCGCTTCGTCACTGGAAGCTTTTCCAGATGTAAACATGCCAGCGCCCGTTAATCCCGCAAGCTTAAAGAAGCCCCTACGGTTCGTTTTCATCGTGTCACCTTGCTTCGTATTTGATTAGCGCCTCTTTCAGGGTCTGGCGGCTTTTGTCTGGATTACGGGACGAAGGTAGCACTTGGCGATCAGTGCCTGGAGGTGCCAGCGCACCATTTGGAAGTACCTCCGATCGCTCGGATCGCGCGCTTCAGATCGGATAAGGTGTCGAGCGACACAACTCAGCAGCGGCGGCGGCCGCGCGCTGAGGCAGCAACTTCCGGAAAACCAGCATCGCGGCCGCCGTCTGCGGCAGCGACTTATGCGGCGGTTACTCCGGCCGGGACTCGATCGCCACGCGGAGCTTTTGCGGGCTAGTTACCCGCGTGCGGTACAGGTACGTCCCCTCGACGACCCCGCGCACGGACTGGACCTCCGCCGTATCCGGCCGGTACGTCAAGACCACCTCGAGCTGGCCCTCAAACGCGGATTCGGTGTCGCCCCCCTTGGTCAGCACGACTTTGCCCCGCAACAGGGCATAACGGAATTTGTCATCCGACCCCGCCGGTTCCAGCTTCAACGTGCCGCTGAACTTCTGGAACGGCTTCTTCTCGTCGGCCGCGCGGATCCCGGCGGGATAGAGCCACACCAGCCAACCCCTCAGGACTTCCGCCTCGATGGCCTTGCCCTGCGGGACGTACGCGACTGCCTTCCAGTCGTCGGGCTTCATCGGCACGACTTCCACGACCGGCAGCTTGCTGAAGATGGAGTTTTGGGGGTCGTCTTGGCGGATGAACAGACGCACGCCGGCCAGCGCTCCCGGGCGCAACGCCTTGAGGTCCGGGAGTCCCTTCGGCGGCCCCTCCGCCTGGCCCGCTTTGGCCTCCGGCAGCTTGAGCAGGGCTCGCGCCTTCTTGATTTCGTCCCGGTAATCGGACCGACCCGGGCCGTTGCCGGGCAGGCCGTGGAATTGGTGGACCACCCGCCCCTTGGCGTCCAGCACGAACAGGAACACGTTGAAGCGCTTGGGGTCTTTGGACAGCTCCGACTGGGTGAAGACCTCGCGGACAGCGGGCTCCAGATCGCCCAGATCGTCCTTGCCGGAATGGGCGGCGATCAGCAGAAAAGGCTTCAGTAGGTCCACCACGGCCGGCGTCGCGAGGGAACCCCTCGCAAACGTGGCGTTCCCTCAGCAATGCCCGCTGAACAAGTCGCCGAAGCTGTTCGTGACCACCACCAGGAACATGGGCCGTTCTTCCTTGGCCGCCCTTTCCCTGGCCTCCTTGAGCGTGGCCATCCAATCGAGTTGGTAGAGGGCCAGGTCCGCCTCCTGCGGCCGTACCGACTGGAACTTGTTGAGGATGCTCTGGACGTCGCTCGGGTCAGCGCCGTGGGCCCCCGCGACGCAAGCCGTCGCTAGGATGGCCACGATCAGCATTTTCGCTTTCACAATCTCCTCCTTTGCAGATGACTCCTGCCACCGAACGGCTTGGCTAAGTTGCCGGGGCCGCCTCGGATGACTTCGCGCCACGCGAACTGTCATGGCGGCCCCGGTCAACTTCCGCCGCTGGTTCGGCCCGACCCGCGGCATCCGGAGCCGTAAGCGCCAGCCCACTGCGGCCTACGGCGGAAGCTTGTATCCAAGAATCCTGCCGCTGAGGGCCAAAACCTTCATCACCCTGCGGGCCGGCTTGACCGAGATGACCTCCCGCGGGTGTTCCGTGAACAGCATCGAAACCAGAATGGCCGACTGCAAACCCTTCGGCGGGAGTTTCACCCCGCCCGAGCAGGCCAAGGTGTGAAGGCGCCGGAAGAACCGCTCGAACTCCAGGGCAGGCTTATGCACGTTGACCAGCCTCACCTCGGCCCCACTCCCGTTCTTGAGCGTGTGGGGCGTCCCCGCCGGGACGGTGGCGGACTCGCCCGCGGCCAACTTCCTCCACGCGCCGCCGACGCAAACGTCGAGCGTCCCGGAGACCACCGCGTAGCTCTCCTCCGCGGTGGGGTGGATGTGTAGGGGAGGTCCCCCGAAGCCGGGCGCGACGACGTTCATCGCCTCGAACAGTTCCCCGCCCGTGTCAGCCGTGGATTTGGTGATCTCCCATCACATGCCCATCGGACCGAAGTCCAACACACGGTCCTGACTCGCCGATTCCATGCTGCTCCTTTGCCTGAGTGCTTCGGTAAAGGTATCGTGAAGCTCCCGCGCACGCCAATGCAGACGCCGACAAAGGGAGATTATTCCTACGACGCTGTAGAAGTTCATCGACCTGCTGCTGGATGGCCTACAACCGCTCTTCATACTCCCTGACGAGGACTAGGATCGCCGCCTGGACAGCCGGCGGGGCCTGGGTCCATAGCTCATCAGGGATGGGTGGCTGCGGCTTCATGCAGCTGACCTACGAAGCCGACCGACAACAGGCAAGTTCAGTCTGTCAACGTCTACGACGAAGCTGTCCACCGGGACGAGTGCTGCAGGGCCAGTCCGTGCCTTCGCGCAACCCGCTCCGGTCCGAAACACCGCGGCCGATAAGACCGAAGCGCACAACGCTAGGCAGGTGAGGCTGGTGGCGACTAACGAATGGCCCTTTCCCAGCTTGTCCTGCCGGATTTGCAGACAGCGCTGGTAAAGCGGTTCCGCCTTCTCGGCCTGTCCCAACTCCGCGTACAGGTTGGCGAGGTTATGGAGGGCATGGGCGACGTTGGGATGATCCTTACCTCGCTTGTCCTCCCAAATCTGCAAGGCGCGCTGGTAAAGCAACTCGGCCTTCGCGTACTCGCTCTTGCTCTTATGGAGCGTTGCCAGTGTGCTGTACACACTTGCCAGTGTGTTGACACTGGAAGCGACATCGGAATGGTTCTTGCCAAATGTCGCTTCCTTGATGGCAAGGCTGCGCTTGGCGAGCGACTCGGCCTTCGCGTACAGTCCCATGTCTGTGTATAACAGGGTCAGGTTGTTGAGGGTATGGGCGACAGCGAGATGGCCCTCGCCGAGTCTCGCTTCCTGGATGCGGAGGCTGCGCAGGTAGAGTGGCTCCGCCTTCGCGTACTGCGCCAGATCACTGTACACGAGGGCCAGGTACGTCAGCGGGTACGACGTCTGGACCGCGTCCGGCCCGAAGAGCTTCTCGGCAGCGGCCGCGACCCGCCGCGCGATTGGCAACGCCTCCGCGGGCTTGCCTTCCTGTCGTAGGCGCGTGGCCCGGGCCGACTCCGCTTCGAGGGTTTTCCGGTCGCGGATCGCTTGCGCCTGGGTGGATCCCACCGCAATCACTGCCAGGCTGGCGAGCGCCAGCCCCACTCGGACAACAGCTAACCAATGGCTTCTCATGGATGATCCTCCGTTCACCGCGGCTGGTCGCGCGGGTTGTAGCAGATGTACGGTCGAGCACAGGACTGGCCCTGTACGAATGTCGAAAGGCGCTGCACTTAATTGGTGAGCAGATAGCGACTGCACTTTCCGCGATCTTGGCATGGTCAAAACGGATGCAGATACGATTAATAACCGTAAAAGCATGAGCGCGCACCGCGACCGGCGCGGCCGACCTGACGGGCCTTCTCGCCCACGGCGCGG
>JBGQLF010000321.1:0-8866 GCA_041499985.1 Gemmataceae bacterium | reverse complement strand
TGTGGGCGTAAGGCCGCAGGACCTTGGTAGCGATGGCCAAGGCCTCGCGGGCCACATGCACCGGCGATTTGGTTAAGGTGCTCATGCATGGTTAGATGCGCCGGCAAACACAAGGGATTCACGAGGTTTTCTACAGAGCAGTCCTGACACCTTTTCGGGTCCTCCCTTCGACACGATCGCGAAGATGCAGCTTGAGAAAGGCCCCGGTGTCGGCGGGACAAGGCCCCGCTTATCCCGCCGACACAGCGGAGGGTTCCTGCTTACAGCCGCGTCACGATGTCCAGCCCCGGGCCACCGTCCAGCTCGGCCAGCAGGATCGGTAGCCGGCCGCTGTCGTCCTGGAGGCGCAGGCTCAGGACGTCATTGCCGTCGTGCCCGGCCAGGCGAACACTCAGATCGCCCAGGGGCGCCGTGGCAGCGGGCGCGCGGTTGTAAATGTCGGCCACGATCGTGTCGTTCCCCGCGCCGCCGCCGAGAGCGAAGCGATAGTGGCCGGACATGATGTCATCAAAGAAGAGGTACAGATGGTCGTCCCCGTTGTCGCCATTCATGCCGACCACCAGCCCCGCACTGGCCCAGCTGCCATTGTCGTTGTAGAAGGAGAGGTAGTCGTCCTGATTGCCACCGGACATGTTGAAGTGGGCGCTGGTTCCCCGCAGCACGCCCCATTGGTAGACAGCGCAGGTGTCGTAGCCGTCCGACATGTCGCCCAGGAACGTCAGCCGCTTGGCCTCCACGTCGCCAAAGTCAGCGCGCACATAGTCGTCGCCCCCCTGCCCTCGGACGGTCAGGTCCAGATCGGCCGCCACCTTGTGCGACTTGTGCAGGCCGAAGTCGAACCAGCCCGTGTCGTGGCCGCTGCCCAGCAGGACCGAGATGGTCTTGGCCTGCGTCATGTCCGAGACCAGGCGGTAGCTAAAGTAGTCGTCACCGCCTCCCAGGTCGACGGAGACGTTCGTGATGCCCGCAGCGCGAAACGGGATGGGGGGCTGGAGCGGACTGCCCGGCGTGTCGCGCCACTGCACGACGATCTGGCCCGCTGCATCGTCCTGCGTCACCCAAACCGCGTTGGCGTTGGCGTCGCCGGTGATGGACAACGTGCCGCCGGACGACGGCCCGAACCAGAGGCCGCCCGACGGCGGCCCGATTACGCTGACAGACAGGCACGACCGCTCCTCCAGGGTCTCCACGTTGGGTCGGGTCGTTGCCGGCCGGGCAGTCGCGTGTCCCCGGGTCTTCTGGCTGCCGAAAAGAGTGTGCAAGAATCGCTTCATGATCGGACTCCTCAGGGCTCCAGTGTGGAGCCGGTTTGTGTCGCCTGGCCGACCGCCCGTTCCCCGTGAACGTGGTCTCGCGCCGGCCGGGCTGCTTGCCGGGCTTCGCGGCTCCGTCAGCCGCGTCGCCCTTCTACTTGACCAGGCGGACGCCGGCCGGTGCACTGGACAAGGGAAATGGTTTTGTTTCGGCGGGACGAAAAAACTGGAGACGACTCCTCGCGGACGGTAGCATAAAGAGCCACGTGTCCGAGCCCGCTCCCCTGCGAGGCTGCCATGGCCGATGCTCCCACCGTCCACCTGCAGCGCTGTCTGGATCGGCTCCGGGCCGGCGACGAGGCCGCCCGCGACGACCTGCTCGGCGCCGCCTGCGCGCGCCTCACCCGGCTCACGCGCAAGATGCTCCGCGACGATGGCCGCTTGAAGCGCTGGGAACAGACCGACGACGTGCTACAAAACGCTCTGCTCCGCCTCTGCCGCGCCTTGCGGGAGGAAACGCCCGACTCGCTGCGGGCCTTCTTCCGCCTCGCGGCCCTCCAGGTCCGCCGCGAGCTGATCGACCTGGCCCGCCACTACTACGGGCCGCAGGGCCGGGCGGCCCGACACGCGTCGCCGCCGCCCGCGGACGGGGACAGCCCGGCCGAGGCCATCCTCCCGGCCGACTCGGGCCACGAGCCGAGCCGGCTGGCGCTGTGGAGCGAATTCCACGAGCAGATCGGCGCCTTGCCGGAGGACGAGCGCGAAGTATTCGACCTGGTATGGTACCAGGGGCTGACGCACGCCGAGGCGGCGGCGCTGCTGGGAGTTTCGGTCAAGACGGTGCAGCGACGCTGGCAAGCGGGCTGCCTGCGGCTGCACGCGGCGCTGCACGGAGAGCTGCCGGGCTTGTGAGGCCGGGGACCAACCTTGTGAGGACTTTGTCATGTCCAGTGCTCCGACGATTGAGGCGTTGCTGCTGCGCTGGGAAGAACTGCGCGCCGCCGGGCAAGAGGTGACCGCCGAGGAGCTGTGTGGCGACCACGCCGAACTCCTCAGTGAGGTGCGCCGGCGCCTCGAGGTTTTGCGGGCCGTCTACGGAGTGCTGGACACGGCCATCCCCCCAACCCACCCCGGTGAAGGGCCACCTGGCGAACCGGCGGCGCCGGATGCGTACGCTTTCCTGGCCCCACCCCAGCAGCCCGGGGAACTCGGCCGGCTCGGCCCTTATCGTATTTTGAAGGTGCTCGGTGAGGGTGGCATGGGCCTGGTCTTCCAGGCCGAGGACCCGCAGCTCAAGCGGCTGGTCGCGCTCAAGGTGATGAAGCCGGCCTTGGCCGCGAGCGCCACGGCACGGCAGCGCTTTCTGCGCGAGGCCCAGGCCATGGCGGCCCTGGAACACGACCACATCGTCACTATCCACCACGTGGGCGAAGAACGCGGGGTCCCCTTTCTGACCATGCAGTTGCTGCGCGGCGAAACTCTGGACGAGCGGCTAAAGGAGGAGGGCGAGACACCTGCCGAGTCCGATGGCCGACAACTCGGCGAAAGCCTGGCCTCGCCGCTGGCCGACGTGCTGCGGCTCGGCCGCGAGATTGCTGAGGGGCTGGCCGCCGCGCACGCCCAGGGCCTGATCCATCGCGACATCAAGCCGGCCAACATCTGGCTCGAAGCCGGCTCCGGCCGGGTGAAGATCCTCGATTTCGGTCTAGCCCGAGCCGTGGAGGACGACGCGCGCCTGACCCAGCCTGGGGTGATCACAGGCACGCCGACGTACATGGCCCCGGAACAGGCCGCGGGCGAAACGGTCGACCACCGCTGCGACTTGTTTAGCCTGGGCTGCGTGCTCTACCGGATGGAGACTGGCCAGCTGCCGTTCCCGGGTGCCACCGCGGTGGCCGTGCTGCGGGCCCTGGCCGTGGAGCAGCCGAAATCCCCGCGCGAACTCAATCCGGCGGTACCGCCCGCGCTAGCCGACCTGACGCTGCGGCTGCTGGCCAAGGACCCCAAGAATCGTCCGCAGACGGCCCGGGCCGTGGCCGAAGCGCTCGTGACACTCGAGCGCGCGGAAACGAAGAAGGCGAAGGCCCAGCCTTCCCGCCGGCGGTGGCTCCCCACGGCTGCCGCCTTGGGCCTTGTACTCGCCCTGGGCGGCATGGTTCTGGGCCTTGGCCCCGCGGCCGTCTATCGCTTCGCCACCAACCAGGGGCAGCTGGTGATCCAGACCGACGATCCCGATGTGGAGGTGACCATCAAGCGCGGCGGTGAACAGATCCAGATCGTGGACACCCGGACGGGGAACGCCGTCACTCTGACGGCGGGCACCTATCAACTCGAATTGTCCAAGGGCAAGGATGGTTGGAAACTGGAAACGAATCAGTTCACCCTGAAACGGGGCGGCCAACAGATCGTCAAAGTCTGGTTGGAACCCGGTCGGGCCCCCAGCCGCGTACCGGAGCCGGCATCCGTCGCCGCGGAGCCGTTCGTGCTCCTGGCCCGCGCGGGCCAGGCCGAGCGAGAGGTCGCCACCCTGACCGAGGCGGTCGCCCAGGCCCGGGACGGTGACACCATCGAAATCCGCAGCCCCGGGCCGTTCGTGACGCCGGCGCTCAACCTCGGCAAACGCGCCCTGGTTCTCCGCGCCGGCGCGGGGTTCGAGCCGGTCCTGCAAATCGACGCGAAAAGCCTTGAGGCGGACGCGCCGCTGCTTAGCACGGACGGGCCCCTGGTGCTGGAAGGGTTGCACTTCCGGCATGTTGAAGATGCGGCAAGAAAGGAAGGCGCTTACCATTTCATTGTTTCCCAGGGGGCGCCGCTTTCGGTCACGCACTGTCGCTTTTTCTTCAAAAGCAGTCGCAACGCTAATGCGCTGTGCCCGTGGAAATCGCCTCGGGTGGAAGTGCGGCACTGCGAATTCGCCGGCGCCGCGAACAATGCCATCAACTGGGGGAACCTCGCTTCCTTCGGCCAACTGGAGATCGCCGACTGTCTGTGCTGGGGGGCCAACTACTTCGTCTATTATGCCCATTCCCCGCCGGATGTACCGCGGGAGATCGCCCTGCGGATCCACCGCAATACCTTCGTGGGCACTACGGCCGTCCTGCATTTCTACCGCCAACTGCCCGAGCCGCCGGCCAACCCGGACCTGCGGCCTTTTCGGATCGATGCGCGGGAGAATGTCCTCGATGCCGACGGCGTCTTCGCTTTGGTCCTGCAATCGGGCCAGTTCCAGCCCGAAGTGGACCAGCCGCTGCTGCCGCGCTGTCTGGCCTGGAACGAGAGCAAGAACCTTTATACCAGCGGCCTGCTGTATCTCTGCCGACATGCGGACAAGTATGTGGAGGTCATCAAGAGGCTGGACGATTGGCAAGGCTACTGGGGTCTGAAGGACACGGGCTCCCTGCATGGGCGTCTGCGCTACCAGGGCGGCAACGTGCGAGCCATGAAGGCGTCCGCACCGGAAAAGCTCGCGGCCGCGGATTTCCGTCTGCGGCCCGACAGCGACGGCCAAGGTGCCGGCCCGAATGGCCGCGACCTCGGCGCCGACGTGGACAAGGTTGGTCCGGGTAAAGCGTACGAGGCATGGAAGAAAACGCCGGCTTACCCGAAGTGGCTCGCAGCGACCGGGCAAGTCCGCGACTCCGAGCCGTTCGTCGTGCTGGCGCCCGGCGGCAAGCGCGAGTACAAGTTCGCCAACCTGGCCGACGCCATTGTCTTCGCGCACAGCGGCGACACCATTGAAATCCGCGGCAACGGGCCGTTTGCCACCGACCCCATCAAGGTCGAAAACAAGGCCCTGACCATCCGCGCCGGGACCGGCTGGGAACCGGTCCTCCAACTGGCAGCCACGGCCCCCAAGAGCTCCCAGTGGATGTTATTGACCGATGGCCCATTGGTACTGGAAGGTCTTCAGTTTCAGCACCTGGAAGGGGAACCCGGCAAGGACGATTCCTCGTATTTCATCCTGGTTTATTCCCAGCGCGCCCCCTTGCACGTCAGCCAGTGCCGCTTTTTCATCCGCTCTACCCGGCTCGTCTACGCCCTCAGCGGCCTCTACTCGCCTTTCGTGCAAGTTCACCGTTGTCACTTCGCCGGCCGCTTCCACGTCGCCATCCATTGGGCTCCTACTGCCGTCGCGAAACTGGAGGTTGAGGACTGCCTGTCTCATGGGGCCGATTACTTCATCCTCTACAACCAACCTCCAGCGGACAAGCCGTGGGACATCACCCTGCGGATTCGTCGCAATACCTTCCTGGGGCGTCGTGCCGTCACCCATTATTATCGCCAGTTGCCGGAGCCGCCGGCCGTCCCCGACGCCAACCCGATCCAAATCGACGCGCGCGAAAACGTATTGGATAGCGACCAGGTCTTCGCCCTGGTGCGGACCGAAAAAGACAAGTTCCAACCAGAGGCGGATCAGGCCCTGTTGCCACGCTGCCTGGCCTGGAAAGAACAAACGAACCTGTACGGCGGTGCCCTTCTTGGACTGACACACCACGACCGCCTCGGCGCAGCGAACCCGATCAAAGCCCTGGACGAGTGGCGGCGCTACTGGGGCTTGAACGAGACCGGTTCCCTGCAAGGCGGCCCGCGCTATCAAGGCGGCGACCTTCGCGCCAAGATGGCTGCGGCGCCGGAGCAACTCACCCCCGCCGACTTCCGTCTGCACGCGGACAGCCTCGGCTATCGCGCAGGCTCCGACGGCGGCGACCTCGGCGCGGAAGTTGAGCTGGTCGGCCCCGGCCCGGCGTACGAGCGCTGGCGGAAGACGCCGGCGTACCAGCAATGGCGCCAGGTCACGGGGCAGACGAGGTAAGGACGCGTGTCCCCATCCGCTGATGAGGCCGCAATGAAACATAACAGATGGACTTGTCCGATCGCATCCTGCCCGACGTCCGCTAATCGCACATAAGTGATTTTGTCGGACGTTGGCCACCTCTAGCGTGCGCATCAGCGAGCTTGGTGCCAAACTCAGAGTGACGCGCGTGACACCCTACAGCTCTGTCGGTCCGGAGCGCGAGTTGTATCAGCACGCCGGTTTGCGCTTGATTCGTCCTTCTTGGGAAGGGACCATGCAACCGGTTTCTGCGGCACCCTAGCCTAGCCCTGATAGGCCGACCGGCGATACAGCCAATCACAAGGTGAAGAGTACGGCGGTTTTGACCGAACCTGTGCCGAGCCGTGTTCGATGCAGGTGCCTGGTTTGTACGTCGTTGGCTAGGCTGACAAAAGGATCGTGATAGGCTGTTTCGCCCTCAATGAGAAGCTCGGTAGAGGATTTCATCATGGCAAGTAGGCAGTTGGAAATGGTATCGCTCGTCCTCCGCGGCCCGGCAAGGTCGTTTGTCGGGGAGTTCCTGTTTTGTTTCGGGATCACGGTCATCGCCCAAGACGTGATGCGTGCATTCACGGCAGCCACCAACGATACTTCCATCCTTGAGCACGGCTGGTTCACTTATTTCCTAAGCCTGAGCATCGTGGCCGAGCCCAGGGTGAACGAGTACTTGGCCGCGAGGAAGCAGCACCACTTCCTCGCGGCAGGTGCCGACCCCGCCAAATTGGAAGCCCAGCTCGCCCAGGCTGAGGCACAAGAACGGGCGAGCATGTTGTCCGGTAGGGTCGGGGCATTGTGCGGGGCAGCGGTTGGTGCAGCTGCTGGTTACTACTACGTGGGGGGTCTGCTCGACCTGGCATCCGGGGCCGTGGTCGGTGCAGTTTTTGGCTTCGCCGCAGGTATGGTCGTCCGGGGCTTGCGCGAGGGCATCGGCCGCGCCTAAACTACCGTGGCACTTCTCGGCTCTACTTTTTCCTTCGATTGCGACGGCGAAGGCCGCGACCAGCTCATCCAGCTCGGCATCAAGCCGGGAAGCAGCGGCCGCTCCCGCTGAGGAACCGCTCGACCCGCGGCTCTGTCTATGCTAGCATTCTGGCAGGAGAATCCATCCGAATCAGCAGTCCGCTCTCGCCGCTAACCTCCTCCGGGCTTAGCCAGATTGACGCACTTCAGTTAAACATAGCCTCCGTTATCGGCTGCGCCGCCCCGGTCAGTGCGACTCCGACCATGTAACGAGGTTTCCCGCCAGGACGATGTACTCCCACCGGACCCGCGAGAACCGCCGTCGCTCCTGCGTCTGAGCCGCCCTCTCCTGAGACGATGTTCACGCAAAGAGCGATTCTCGTGAACAACCGGCCCGGCGAATCAAGCCTCCCACGAAAGCAGGAGCAGGATTCTTCGAGAAGCAAATCCGGCCGATCCTGGTACGCCATTGTTACGAATGCCATTCTGGGGACCCCAAGAAAGCCAAGGGGAGCTTCGTTCTCGACACGCGCGAGGGATTGCGGAAAGGGGGCAAGTCGGGAGCCGTAATCAATCCGGGCCACCCCGACCACAGCCTGCTGATTGAAGCGGTTCGCTACGAATCGTTGGAAATGCCCCCCAAGGGAAAACTTCCCGATGAGTTAATTGACAAGTTGGTGCGCTGGGTGGAGATGGGAGCGCCGGATCCGCGCAGCGGAAAGGCTGTCCGTGCCGTCAACAAGATCGACTTCGCACAAGCGCGCAAGTTCTGGGCCTTTCAGCGGCCGAAGGCGGTCGCTCCGCCGACGGTTCGAGACTCGGCCTGGCCGATCACCGACATCGACCGGTTTGTCCGAGCCCGCCAGGAAGCGGAACATCTGCACCCCGTCGCAGACGCCGACCGGGTCACCTTCATCCGCCGCGTGACCTTCGACCTGACCGGGTTGCCGCCGACTGTGCCGGAAATCGATGCCTTGGTGAACGACCAATCGGCGCAGGCGTTCGACAAGGTCGTGGATCGGCTTCTGGCCTCCCCGCGATTTGGCGAGCGCTGGGGACGGCACTGGCTTGACGTGGTCCGCTACGGCGAGTCGACGGGCAAGGAACTCAATCTTCCCTATCGCTACGCCTGGCGGTATCGCAACTACGTCATGGACTCCTGGAATGCCGACAAACCGTACGACCGGTTTATCGTCGAGCAGCTGGCCGGCGATATGCTCCCCGCCAAAAACCCGGCGGAGCACGACCGCCTGATGGTCGCCACTGGCTTCCTGTCGCTGGGACCCAAAAGCATCGCCCAAAACGCGGAACAGTTTCGCTATGACGTGATTGACGACCAGATCGACGTTACGGGCCGTGCGTTCCTGGGCATGACGGTTGCCTGCGCCAGGTGTCACGATCACAAGTATGATCCGATCCCCACCACCGACTACTACGCCTTCGCCGGCATCTTCCGCAGCACGGAGATGATGGACGGTCTGAAACCCGGCCGAAACGTCGTCAGCGAGTCGAAGCTGCTGCACTTGGCCGAACCCGGAAAATCACCGTCGGACGAGGACAAGGAGCGGCGCAAGCAGCTTGCGCAGCTCGAAAAGGAGTTGCAACACCACTACGAGCTTCTCAGGCCCGCGCCCAAGAAAGGGCCGCAACGCAAAGAAAACTCGGAGCCACACGTCGATCCCAAGAAAATCCGCGAAGCAATCAAGGACCTGGAAGGGCGCCGCCTGAAGCTGGAGACTGTGCCGTCCAGCGCCCAGGACTTGGTGATGGGCGTCCGCGAAGGTACTCCCAGCAATTCCCCCCTCCTGAACCGGGGCGA
>JBGQLF010000320.1:0-8888 GCA_041499985.1 Gemmataceae bacterium | reverse complement strand
CATGGATCGCACCACAGCGATGTCGTCGATGCAGCCGCCGATGTGGGGCAGCCAGTCGCTCACCGCGATGCCGGACTGTCCGTGCTGGTGGAAGCCGACCAGGAGCGGCAACAGCTTGTTGCGCTGTTGCCCGTTGGCGTCGTTGACGACGACGACCCGGGCCAGCTTCAACTTGTCGGGATCCTGGACGTCCTTATAGGGCGTCTCGGCGATGGTCTTGCCCGCGTACCGGTTTAGCTCCGGCTTGGGATCAAACGTCTCCAGGTGGCTGACACCGCCGTTCATAAACAGCCAGATGACCGATTTGGCCTTCGGCGCGAAGTGCGGCTTGCCATCGGGCGGAGACCAGGTGTCGGCTCCGGAGGCGCGAACGACCCCGTCGCGCTGCAGCAGGGCACCCAGCGCCAGGCCGACGAAGCCCATGCCGAGGTCGGCGAGGAAGCAGCGGCGATGGATGCCCGGGCAACCGTGGTGGTTCATGGGAATACTCCCTCAGGGAGCCCGGCGAGCTGGCGCAGCGGGGCCCTGGCTCATCGAATCGTCAGGAAATCGTTGTGGTTTACCAGTGCCTGAATCAAGATTCCCCGGGCCTGGCGCTTGGCATCGGGTTGGCCCGTCAGCACGGCCCTGAGCTGTGCGAGCCCTTGCTCGCACACCTGCTGCTCCTGCGGCGTCGGCGACGCTGCGAGCACCGTCTCGAAGGCCGCCCGGACAAACGCCGCGTCGCTTACGGTGCCGAGCTGTGCGTGCAGCCAGTCGTTGATCTTGCCGGCCAGGGTCAGCGCCAGCCGGCTGTTGGACAGCGCCAGGGCCTGCGCCGGCACAATGCTTTCGGCGCGGCGGTAGCACTCCAGCACGCTGGCATCGTCGAACAGCGAGAGGAAACGGTTGTGCTCGTTGTGCGAGTGGACGAAGTACAGGCTGCGCCGCCGCGACGACTCGTCACTCACCGGCACTGAAAGCCCACCCAGCTTCGAGTCCAGTTCGCCGGCCAAGTACAAGAGGCTGTCGCGCACGACCTGTGCCTCCATACGCACCGAGTCGCGGCGCCAGTACCAGCGATTCTCCTGATCGGCCGTGCGGTTGGCGTCGGCCCCTGCGTCGGAGGACGCCAGGCGGTACGCCGCCGAGGTGACGATCAGCCGGTGCAGATGCTTCATGGACCAGCCCTCTCCGGGCAGCCGCCCAGGGCTCGCCCCGGCCATGAATTCCACGGCCAGCCAGTCCAGTAAGGCGGGGTGAGTTGGCGGCGTGCCCTTGCGGCCGAAGTCGAAGACGGTCGGCACCAGCGGCTTGCCGAAGTGGCGTGCCCAGATGTGGTTAACCGCGACTCGGGCCGTCAGCGGGTTCTTGGGGTCGGTCATCCACCGGGCCAGGGCCGAGCGGCGACCGGTGCTCGTAGTCGGAAATGGCTTGGTGCGCGACGCCAGGCTTTCGAGGTTCGACTCCGGCGTCTTCAGCGCACCCGGCAGGGGGGTGTACACGTCGCCCGGGTTGTCGAGCGCCTTGCGGGCGGCTTCGACCGCGGCGCGGGCCGTGTCGCGCTTCTTCTCGGCGGCGGCCTTCTGTGCCAGGGCCGCCTGGAGCACTTCCAGTTCGGCGCGGGCCAGCGCATCCTCTGCGGCCGCATAGGCGGCGGCTTTCTCGGCCTGTGCCGCGGCCTGAGCGAGTTCCTGCACGTTGGTGGCGGTCGGTGTCTGGTATTTCGCCCTGTCGGCAGCGGCGCGAGCCTTCAGGGCCGGCACTTGCGCCACCGCGGCGGCCAGCCCCTTCTCGGCCAGCACCATAGCGGCTGTCGCGCCGGCGGATGCCGTCGCCACAGCGGCGAGGTCCGCCTTGGCTTTGGCCAGTGTCTCCCGCGCTGCCTTGACCTTCGCGTCTGCGAGTTGCAGGTGGTCGGCGAAGACATACGGCCGCAGTCCCGGCATGTGCCCTTCCAGCGGCAGCGTCAGGGGGCTGATCTCCAGATCGGCCCCGGTGAGCAACGGCGGCAGGCCCGGCGGCAGGGGATGGTCCTTGATCGGCTGTTTCTCGTCACCGCGGACGAATTTGTACGTCGGCGCGTCGAGGTTGCAGTCGAACGCCCGCGGGATCCCATCCCGGGCGAAGTCCGGCTCGCCCGGCACCTGTTCCAAACGAAGCTGGTACGGCTCGAAGAAGGCACGGAAGCGATAGTAGTCATTGCTGCTGATCGGGTCGTACTTGTGGTCGTGGCAGCGCGCACAGTTCATGGTCAGGCCGAGGAACGCTTTCGCGGTGTGTTCGATGGTTTCCTCCAGCCAGCTGTTGCGGTTGAACAGGAAGTACTGCCGGGCCAGGTAGCCGGTTGCCCGCAGGCAGTCGAGGTCGTTGGGGTAGAGTTCGTCGGCGGCCAGCATCTCCCGGACCATCTGATCGTAGCCCCGGTCGACGTTGAGGGATTCGACGATCCAGTCACGCCAGTGCCAGATGTGCTTCTGGCTGTTGCGGACTTCGGCGCCGAGGCCCCACCAATCGGAGTACCGCCACACGTCCATCCAGTGTCGCGCCCAGCGCTCGCCGTACTGCGGCGACTGGAGCAGGCGCTCCACGACCTTTTCGTAAGCGTCGGCCGAGGGGTCGGCGAGGAACACTTCCTGCTCGTCGCGTGTCGGCGGCAGGCCGATCAGATCGAGATAAACCCGACGCAGCAGCAGGCGTTTGTCGGCGGGCGGCTGAGCGATCAGGCTGCGCTTCGCGCGCTCGGCCTCCAGGAAGGCATCGATGGGATTGCGGACGCGCGCCGCGTCCTGGACCTGCGGCACCGCGGGGCGAACGGGAGGGCGGAAGGCCCAGTGCTCCCTCGGGTCGGGTTCGGGCTGCTCGTCGTCGGGCGCCTTGGCGCCCCGGTCGATCCACACCCGCAGCAGCTCGACCTGCTGGACGGAGAGGGGCTCCCCCTCACTGGGTAAGGGCATACGGCGCTTGCCCTTGCTCGCGGTGACGTGGGCGATCATCAGGCTGTCACCGCTCTGGCCGGGTACGAGCGCCGGCCCGTGGTTGCCACCCGCACGCAGGGACTTGGCTGTATCGACGCGCAGCCCGCCCTTTTGTTGCAAGCCGCCGTGGCAGGCGTAGCAGCGTGCCGCCAGCAGCGGCTTAATTTCATGGACATAATCGACCTCCGCCCCACGCGGCGCGGGCAGCTGCGCGAGGGTGAACAGCATGGGCATGGTCAGGAAGATGGCTTGCGTCATGCGGTTTCTCCGCGCAGGGCAGGAAAGCAAGGGGAGCTGTCGGCTCCCGGGGCGGTGTGGGGCAAGGCGGCGCGCCCTGCGTACGTCATCGGCCTGCACCAGCGCCAGCGGCTTCGCCAGGTCGGGGTCCTATGCGGCAACTGTTGGCTGACCACTTGAACCCGTTGTCCAAGAACCATTCGCCCCCTACTTCGTTAGATGGAGGTCGTAGGCATTCGGCGTCGGGTTCGCCACGACCTCTAGCAAGACATCGGTGGTCTCCTCGCGGGTGTATTTCATGTTCGTAGCGAACTTCGGGGGGGCCATGCTGGGAGCGAGACTCGGGTTGGCTAACACCACAACGCGATACCAGCCGGGCGGCGCGCCCGACCGGGTGCCGGTAGAAAGTTCGTAGCGCCCGTTGGAATCGATGCGGCCGGTCGGTTGATGGGCGGTCCTGTTGCCTTTGTCGGCGGCTGGGCGAAACGACACGCCCCCGAACGTCAGGGGCTGGCCTGCGACTTCCACGGTGCCGACGACGGCGTAGAGCGTCTCGCCCGACCGCGCGCAGCCGAGGACGACGAGGACGCACGCCGTCAGGACGGGGAACCGTGGGAGAAGACGGAAGCGTGGCATGAGACTCCCTTGCGGGTCAGGGGTAGCTAGCCACTTCGCCGCCGTTCAGTGTAGCCATCGCCCGGTAGGTCGGCAGCGCAATGCTATCGCTTACAAACACGACCGAGCCGTCCGCACGCGCGAAGTTGGCCCCGCCGGAATGACGGCTGGTGAAGCCGTACTGATCCGGCCAGTAGTTCGCCGGTGACTTGTTACCGATCGGTGCACTGTAATTGAGCGGGATGGCGCAAGTCAAATTGATGGAACCCGCCCAGCCCCACTCGCCGCTCCAGCAACCGGGGCAGTTCATGGCGGAATTCCAGGCTCGTTCCCCCACCAACCAGGTGTTACTGGTGCCGTCGGTCACGTCGGCCATGCGGTTCGGTTTCTCCCAGTTCATGTAATAGATGATACCGTCTCCCTTCCAAAAGGGTTCGTACTGGCCGTTCACGCCGATGTTGACGAACGTGCCGTAGGCCTGGTTCGCGCCGCCCACGCTAAAGTAATTGGTCGTGCCGACGAGCAAACCACCCCAGTAGACATTGGTGTTAATCTGGTTCGGCAGCGAATCGCTGGGACAATGGAAGGTCGGCACCGTCTGCTGGATCGCCGTCGTGGAGTTCACGGCAACGTTCGGGATGTTGCCGGAGGTGTGCAGGTTGTTTTGTTCGATGAACGGCAACAGGGCGGACAACCACGACCAATCCTTCGAGGTGGGACCCCAGCCGCCGAACGCATTCGGTTGGTCGTAATTGCCGACGCGGTTGATGGGGAAGTAGTTGAAGGCGTCGTGATAGGTGTGACAGGCCAGGCCGATCTGCTTGAGGTTGTTGCTACATTGCATGCGGGAGGCGGCTTCGCGCACTTTCTGCACGGCCGGCAAGAGCAAGCCGATGAGCACGGCGATGATCGCAATCACCACAAGGAGTTCGATAAGCGTGAATCCAACTCGACGTGAAACTCGTAACATGCCCTACCCTCCTCAAGGGTGGCCGGAAGAGGGAAGCCAAACCCTTCGCATCCTGGGGTTCGTTTCCACTTTCCAAGCCGTTCAGAGATGGACAAGAGCAGCAGGAGAGGCGATACTTCGGTGGTACTTTGCAAGCTAGCAGCGATTGTGGGGATGGGGAAGCAAGCGTGTCAAGCAAATTGCAATGATTATTACGATTACGAATCTGCGTCCTCGAAGTGACCCAGGACGTACCGACACTGGTCGGACATTTGCCCACGGTGGGAGACAAGTTGTTATCTTAAGCTACAAAAGGAATAAGTTACCTATTAACATAGGGTGTGCTCGAGGCGGCACCGCGGCCGAAGGCAGCTTTCGGTCGGATCGCTAGCGGTTTGCGTTACCCACTCTTCCATCCGCGAGTCCGAAGCTGATTGCGCCGCGCTGCTATCCCACCGCCTTCCTTGCGCGCGAAGCACGGTTGGGTCGTGAGGAGGTCACTATACCCAGTGAATTCGCGCTCCACGTGCATGAGGACCCTGTTGCGGATCGTGTCGTGGGGAGGCTCGCGGGGTGAACGAATGCCGATGCTGCGCAGTCCTAGCCGGTCAGGACCGGTCCCTGTTGTCCCACAACGATTCTTCACGACCCGCCAAGTCGCTGTGGGCACGCCGGGATTGCGATAGCTGAAACTCTCGTCGGTTGTTCGCGGTAAGGCCCCTTTTGATGAACATCATCCCATGAGAGGGCAGCCCGCGCTGGAAAGCAGCGGCAATTCTCCAAGTGCTTGCAGCAGAGTGGATTGCAGCGACCCGTAGACTGATCCCGTGGGTGTGCATTGGCCTATCAGGGAATGTCCTTGCCCCAGCCGAGGGCGCGCTGACCAGCGCGGACCGCCCAATAACGGAGCTTTAGCGGACGCGACCTGGCCAGCAGGTTGATGGAACCCTCGGAGTGCTGATCAGCCAAGCGGTAGGGCGCTCGTAGGAAGTGGGGTTTTGTAGCGCCGTGCGGCTGGCTTCATAAAAGGGGCCACTGCCGCTGCAGGCCGTCGTCGACTCCTTGCCTGACTTGCCAACGACGGACGCGGTTGCTGTATATTGGGATGTCTTCCCGGTGGGGGTGACCAGCGGCCGGTGTCCCTGTGGCCGGTAAGGTTGTGCAGCGAGGCAGGAGCACATGGACCAGCAAGAGGCTCGCAACCTGCTCCAGGAACGACTCAGCCTCTACCGCTGGCTGCCCTACGCCGCGCTCGCTGCCCGCCTCGGCACGGAAGATCATCTCGAGGTCGTCGGTCCCTCAGGGGTCAACTACCAGATCGAGGTTCTGATCCTGTGGGACAGCCTCCCAGGGGGAAACGTGCGCGTGAGCGGGGCTGTGGACGACGGTGGCCTGCGGGCTTTCTTCCCGCTGTGTGACGCATTTCTCATGGCCCCGGACGGAACCCTGGTCGGTGAGTGAACCGCGCGACGCGCCTCCGCCCAGCCATGGCGACCAGGTGGCGGTGCGTAAGCATCCTTTGCCGGCACGGTAATTGCTTGCTGCTGCCGCGGCGAGTTAAACTATTAGCGGCTTATCCGACGTTGTCGGTTCGTCTGGGTTTTGGCTTGCATCAGCTCCCGTTGCGCGCGAGGATCACGGGCACTCTTGGCGGCAAAGGAAAGGTCATGCGTCGAACAGCCACACGTCCCCGGATCGGGCGGCGCCCCGTCCTGTCCCAGGTGCTCATCCTCGCCTGGGCAGACGCCCACCATCGGCGCAAGGGAACCTGGCCAACGCGCTCCTCCGGGTGGATCGCTGAAGCACCGGGTGAGACCTGGGCGGCCGTGGAAACAGCCCTGCGCTCGGGGAACCGTGGCCTGCCCGGGGGATCGTCGCTTGCCCGGTTGTTGCAAGAGCATCGCCGGGCTGTGGAGCTGCCGCCCGCCCGGCCGGCGGACAGCGGCCGATAACGCAGGCTATGTTTAATTATCGGATGCGATCGCGGTTCCGATGGTCGGGCAGCTAACGCGCGGGAAAGCAAGGGGCCCAAAGTTTTCTCTGGCTCATTGACCGTGACAGAGCCTGACAGGAAAATGCGGCCTGGTTACACTCATGCTGCGCGGAGGCGGGTCCATGCCCCTCAGCTGTCCGAACTGCCGGTACACGGTCGAGCACGTTGAAGCTCCAGCGCTGCAAGCGCTGCGCTGCCCCGCCTGCGGCTCGACCTTGCGGCCCGAGCCTGAGAAGACGGGGCCGTGGATCCCAGGCGACAGCGTATGCAAAGCGGGCCCGGTCGAGGTAGGTCAGAGCATTTCCCATTACCGCATCCTGGAAAAGCTCGGCGGGGGCGGCATGGGTGTGGTCTACAAGGCTCACGACACCCGGCTTGGCCGCCATGTGGCGTTGAAGTTCCTGTCCGAAAAGCAAGCGCAGGACCGGCAGGCATTGGAAAGGTTTCGGCGCGAGGCACGTACGGCCTCCGAGTTGAACCACCCGCACATCTGCACCATCTTTGATATTGGGGAGCACGAAGGCCAGCCCTTTATCGTCATGGAACTGCTGGAAGGCCAGACACTCAAGCGCCGCATCGCCGGCAAGCCGTTACCGACCGACGAGCTGCTAGAACTGGGCATTCAGATTGCCGACGCCCTCGAGGCCGCCCACGCCAAGGGAATCGCGCACCGGGATATCAAACCGGCCAATCTGTTCGTGACGGCTCGGGGGCAAGCCAAGGTGCTGGACTTCGGGCTGGCCAAGTTGGTGGCGGGACGCCAACCGGTCGGGGTTGCTCCGCAGCCGCTTACCGAGGATGAGGAAGGGCTCTTGAGCAGCCCCGGGACGGTGCTGGGGACGGTGGCCTACATGTCGCCGGAGCAGGCCCGGGGCCAGGAGCTGGATGCCCGGACGGACTTGTTCTCTTTCGGCGTGGTCCTGTACGAAATGGCCACAGGGCGGCGGCCGTTTCAGGGCAAGACCTCGGCGGTCCTCTTTGACGCGATTCTCAACAAGACACCTACCTCTCCGCTACAACTGAACCCGAGCCAGCCCGTCGGGTTGGAGCACATCATCGACAAGGCTTTGGAGAAAGACCGTGAGGTACGCTACCAAACCGCCGCCGAGATGCGTGCCGATCTGAAACGACTGAAGCGGGACCTGGATTCGGGACGAGCCCGCGCGGCGAGCACGACGGCTACCGCCCTGCCGGCTCGGCCCCAGCGCCAGGGAGGCCGCTGGCTTCTCGCCGCCCTGGTCGTGATGAGTGTGCTGGTGCTGATCGCCGTGGCCTTCCGGGTCTATCAAGGCTTCCAGCCGGCCGGTGTACCCGACCAGGCCGACCACAAGGACCAACCGGCCCCGCCCAGCCCGGCGCCGCAGCGGACTCTGGCGCAGGTCACGTTTGGCGCTGGCTTGCAAGCGGAACCCACCTGGTCACCCGAGGGGCGCTTCCTCGCGTACAGTTCCGACCGCGCCGGCAATTTCGACATCTGGGTGCAGCAGGTCGGCAGTGGCGAACCCTTACAGCTCACCACCGACGCCGCCCACGACTGGCAGCCGAGCTGGTCGCCCGATGGGAAACAAATCGCGTTTCGCTCCGAGCGCGGCGGAGGCGGTCTCTTCGTGGCGCCCTTTCGCGTGGGCGCGAGAAGAAGATCACTTCGTTTGGCTACCGCCCGCGGTGGTCGCCGGACGGCTCCCAGATCTTGTTTCAAAGTGCGGTTTTGCCGAATTCCTCGGAGCCGCCCAAGGTGTATGTAACGGCCCTCGACGGCAGTCCTCCGCGCGAAGTTGTGACCGAGTTGGGCAGGCTGCAATCGGTCGCCTGGCATCCGGATGGCAAGCACATCTCCTGCTGGGCGGTCCGCGACGGCAAGTCCGACTGGTGGACCGTGCCTCTGGACGGTGGCCCTCCCCTCAAGTGGGAGCGCACCACGGCCGTCGAGGAACAGTTCAAAACGGTCGGCATCACTTCTTTTGGCGATTTCGCGTGGGCGCCTTCGGGCCAGGCCCTATATTTTGAAGGTCTTTCCCAGGGCGTGCGCAACCTTTGGAAAGTACAAGTGGACCCAGGGGCATTCCGCCTGGTCGCGGGTCCGGAGCGCTTGACCCTTGGGGCGGGTCAAGATACCGACCTCGCCTTATCCGCAGAT
>JBGQLF010000319.1:0-8911 GCA_041499985.1 Gemmataceae bacterium | reverse complement strand
GCTTGGTCTCCGCCGTGGACGGTTTCGAAGCGGCCGGATTCGTCGTTGGATTGGTCGCGGCCACCTGGGTGACCGGCTTGGTCTCTGGCAACTTCTGGGCAACCGGGCTCACTGGCGGAGTCACCTTCGGAGGCAACACGCCCTTATCTGCATCCTTCTTATCCGCATCCTTCTTGGCGACCTCCGTCGCCGGAATGGGTGGCAGTTTCTGCTTACGGTTCTTGGCGCGCGCGGTCTCAATCTCGGCGACCAGTTTCTGCGGACGATCCCCGAGCTCCAGGATGCCGTAGGGGCCGTGCAGACGTGCCGCCCGATTGGCCTTGGCTTCGGAGGCGTCGTAGTTGCCCTGTTCGTAGAGCTTGCGCGCCTCGGCCATGAGCCGTACCGATTCCTCCTGATTGCGCTTCTCCCGAGCCTTGTTGATCTCACCCAGGAGCTTCTCCGGCGATTCCTCGAACAGCCCCCAGTGCGACGAACTGGTGCGGGCGCGCTGAGCCAGTTTCTCGGCTTCCTCCAGCTTGCCGGCCTCGAACAGCTCGTGGGCTTGCTTGAGCTGCGCCCGGGCCTCGTTCGCCTTGGTGTCCGCAGCCACGGTCTCTTTTTCCTTGGCAGGGCTCGACGACTTGACGACGGTCGGCTGCTTCGCCGTTTCCACTTTGGGCTGCTTCGCCGTTTCCACTTTGGGCTGCTTCGCGACCTCTACTTTGGGCTGCTTCGCGGCTTCCACACGCTGCACCTCGGCGAGCAGTTTTTCCGGGTTGTCATCCCACCAATGCAGCTCCGGCTTCAAGTTCCGGGCCTGGCCGGCCAACTGCTTGGCCTTGGCGAGATCGCCGTCCTCGAGTGCTTTGCGCCCTTGCTTGACCAACTGACGGGCGTTCTCGGTGTTGTCCACTGCCGGCTTGTCGTCGGGCTTGTTGACCGTAGTCTTGACCACCGGCGGCGTTTTCGCCTGCGCGGTCAGCTTGGGCAGCGACGACGCCTTCTGGGCTAACTGCTTGGCACGCTCGGCCTGGATATCCTTGAGCACCTTGGCCGGGCTGTCGCCCCGCAACGGCCACAAGCTCCACGACGAGCTGTTCTTTTCCGCCTCATGGGCCAGGCGCTCGGCGTTCTCCAGGTCGCCCTTGGCCAGGGCGGCCCGGGCCGCCGTCAGCTGGTCCTTGGCATCGGCCGGCTTCTGAGCCGTGGCACGGGCCTTGGCGATATCCTCCTTGACCTTCTTGGGCGTATCCTCATTCGCGGTATAGGTAACGCCGAGCTTGTCCGCTTCGCCGGCCAGGGCCTCGGCCGCTTCGAAGTTGCCCTTGGTCAACAGCTGCCGAGCCTGTGCCAGCTTCGTGCGGGCCACGGCTTGTTGAGCAGCATTGCTGTCGGAAGCGCTCGTCGGCTTCAAGGCCGCCGCGGCGACGGCGGGCCGCAGCTGTTCGGCCAATTGCTGTGCCTTAAGCTTGTTCTCGGAGGTCAAGAATTGCTGATTGGCCGTGATCGTCTTCAGCAGGGTCTGCGCCTCCTGCGTGTGGCCGGAGCGGAGGGCCTGCTCGGCCTGGCGCAGTTGTTCGGCGCCTTCACGGCGGGATTTCAAAGCGGTGTTATTGAGCTGGAGCCAGTTGGTGAGGTCTTGACGCTCGGAAGAGGTCAAATCATCCTGGCCAGCTTGGGCTTGCTGGAAAAAAGTGGCCGCGAACTCGTAGTCGCCGCGGCGATAGCTTTCGATCGCGCTGTCGAGGTAGCCGCGAACCCGGGCCGGCCGGCCTTGGGCCTGACCGGAGGTGCTTCCTCCGCCGTCGCCGGGGAGTGGTGGTTGCGCGACCGCTTGCGCCTGTGCTAGCGCCAGTCCGACCACGACGCTCATCCATGCCACTGTCGATGCCCTAGACACCCTGGCCTCCTTTCCCCGTCCGACCCCCCGGCCGGCTGCCCGATGCCGGATTAAATGCTTCCGTTGGGACCCGATGCCCGACCCGGCACCTGGCCCACTTCCCCACCTGACCGTCTTCGGACGACGGCTGAGAAACCTCTGTCGATCGGTTTCGCCAAAGTTAGGGATAGAAAAGCGGCGGCGTCATACCGTCCTCTCCCGTCGAGGTCAAGAGCAGGTCAAGCGTCCCGCGACGCGGCCCCTGGAACGTGAGGTTTCAACCCGTCCCCGGACCGAAGACCGAGGGAAACGGGCCGGCTGGGTTGGATTACCCGTCCGTCGAACGGTTTCGAGCGGCCCGCGGCCCGAAGTTCACAATCAAGTTCTGCGGCCCCATTTCTGGCCTGACACCTTGCCTGTTCAATTCCACGAAACCGGCGCCCCTCTTCAATTCCCGGCCGTTTCAGTCCCACGCGACGGTGCCGGAAATCAGCACCCGACAAGGATCCGGCAAGGCACGACTGCCTTTCAGGACGTTGCAGATGGGACACACCAAAAGGAGATTGTCGCAGTCCGCCTTCAATTCGGGTCGCTGGGATTATACCCCAACGGCGCCACCTCCGCAGCATCCGTCCAGCGAAGGGCCGGTAATGGGGACATCCATCTGTCGTGAAAGTATCAGGATATCCCCCATCCTGTTCGAATCCAGCACAACAAGGATTGAAACCGGAGTCACGCCACGCTCGGCAAAGATAACGGGAAGATAACGGGTACGCGGACCTTTCTTGACCCACGTCGGTGACGAAGTCCCACTGCGGCTACGGAGGACTCCTGCCGCGCTTCTGTTTTTCACCCGGAGCTGTTACAAAGAAGGGAGACTCCAGACCCAAACCCCGGAGGAATTCATGCCCTTACACGACTGGACCGAACCCGCTGGATGGGACGGCGTCCACGTCGTTTGGCTCGTGGAGTTGCTGCGTTGGGTCAAACCGCGCTTGCCCGAAGGCTACCGCGCGTATATTGGTTCCACCCCTGCTTTGACCGTTGGGGCAGTAGCCGAACGTCCGGATGTGGCGGTCCGGCAGTGGCTTCCGGAGCCACCTTCCGAACCGCGCTCGCAGCGCGACTTGCCTGTCGACAAGGAGTCCTCCCTGGATGAACCGGATGAAGAAATCGCCACGCTCACGCTCGATCCGCAAACTGCGTTGTTCGTGGCTACGCGGGGTCGACTGGTGGCGGCCGTCGAGCTGATCTCACCCCGTAATAAGGATCGCCTGAGCGCCCGTGCCGTCTACCTGGCCCGTTACCTGAGCTATCTCCAGGAGGGCGCCCATCTCCTGCTGGTGGATGTGCATCGCCGGCCCCTGACGTTTTCCTTCGCCGACACACTGGCACAGGAGCTACAAATCACCCAACCTCCCTGTCTCCCTCCGTTGGCAATCAGCTATCGGGTCGGCGAACCAGCACCGAACGGAGGTCGACTGCTGGCCATCTGGCGCCGGTCCCTCCAAGTCGGCGCCCCTCTGCCGAAGATGCCCTTGCCACTGACGGTTCACGCGGCCATTCCGGTCGATCTGGAACAAACCTATCTTCGCGCTGCCGCCGATAGCTACCTGACTTGAGCAGAGCGCGGTTTCCGGGTGGCACTTGGTCCCGCGACGCTTAGTTGCACTTTGCTGGCTGCGCCCTATGCTTGCGTTATAAGGCGCGCCCGTGGTCTTCCCTTCTCGACAAAATCGGAACACGGGAAAGAGCCCGTCTATGGTGCGGCGCGCCCCGCACTTCTCCCTGGTGCGCTCCGCGCACGCCACGGCTCCTTTCGTTGCGGCTTTGAGGCCGCGCATCCTTGTCGTAAGAGCACGTTTGCAAGGGGGCTATCGTGCCAACTCTGCGTCTGATCCCAACGGATTCCGCAGTCCAGGGTCACCGCGGCGAGGTGTTCGCCTGTGCGTACACGCCGGAGGGGGAATTCCTGTTATCCGGCGGCTGGGATGGCCAGCTCCGCCTCTGGGATGTGGCCGAGGGCAGTCCCATCTTCGCCCTCGCGGCCAGCAAGAAGCCGGTCTCGGCCTGCGCGGTTTCCCCGAACGGACGGCACTGGCTGTCGGGCTCGATGGACGGCATGTTGGCCCACTGGGAAGCCCAGACGCAGAAGCAAGCGTCGCTCTTCCTGGCCCACAGTCGGCCGATCTCCGCGATCGTTTTTAGCGGTGAAGAGGAGGCCTGGGCCACCGCGTCCTGGGACGGAAATGTGATGCTCTGGGACCCCGGTCACGAACGTCAGGGGCGCCCCCTGGAAGGACACGCCGATATTGTGGCGGGCTGTCGCTTTACGCCCGATGGGCGCCTCCTCCTGTCGTGGTCCTATGACGGTACGCTCGGTCTGTGGGAGGTGGTGCGCGGACTGCGGTTGGGAAAGCTCGTGGGACACACCGATCGGGTGACCGCCGCGGCCATCTCTCCCGATGGGCGCTGGGCCGCTTCGGGATCGCGCAACGGCGTGGTGATCTTATGGAACCTGCACAATCAGTTGGAAGTGGCCTCGCACGCGCTCGGAGGCGAGATCCGCGGCTGCTTCTTCCTGTTGGACGGCGAATCGCTGGCCACCCTCGATGGCCAGGGGCGTATTGTCCTCCACACGCTCCCCGAGCTCCAGGTGCAAGCGGAGCTGGCCACGCGGCTGCGCGTGCAGTGTTGGGAGTTGGCGCCCAATGGCAGTCAAATCGCCCTCGGCTGCGACGATGGCCGGGTCCGATTTGTCAGCGTGGAAGGTTTTGAGAGCGTGCCGCTCGCCGTCCGCGCCCGCCAGACCAGCCGGCGCCAGGCAACGACTCTGGAGCGCCTCTTCGGCCGGAGCCACGTTATGCATGCCTACCTGTGCACCTGCCCGGTTTGCCGCCAAGCGGTTGAGCTGCCCGCCGGGAGCCTCGGTCAAGCCGTGCCCTGTCCCCATTGCCAGCGGCCCCTGCGCGTGAGCGCCGTCACAGCCACGGAACAAGTAGGATAGGATGCCGCTCCTGTCCAACGGCCCGGACAGGAGCGGCATCCTATCCTACAGCCGCTGACATGCCACTGTCAGTATCCAAGGTATTGTAGCGCGGCTCCCCAGGACAACCTCAGCAGCTTGACCACCGGGATCACGGGCGTATATTGACTACCGCACGTGTTCACCCTCAGGACATCCGTTTCTCGCGCGCGTCCAGGTGCCCGCGGCCGTGGCCGACCTTTCGCTGGCCAAACGGCTCGCGGCGGACGGGGTGGCGGAGCGAACCCTGACGATCGGTACCCGCTGATGCACGCAGGCCCCGGTTCCGCAGCCGGTGGAGGCGTTGTCATGTGGTCCCCGCCCCAAGGAAAAAGTATTCAATTGGTGATCTTCGATTGGGCCGGCACGACGGTCGATTTTGGGTGTTTCGCTCCAGTGACGGCCTTCCAGCAAACCTTTGCGCGCCACGGTGTCGAGGTCACGGTAGCCCAGGTGCGTGGTCCGATGGGCTTGTCCAAGAAGGATCATCTCCGTCTGCTACTCGAGTTACCCGAGGTCGCGGCGCGTTGGCACGAGGTCCAGGGCCGGGATTGGAACGTGCAAGACCTCGAGGACCTCTACAACGACTTTCTACCCCTTCAATTGCAGGAAATCGAGAGCCACAGCCGGCTGGTACCGGGCCTGCTCGACTGCGTGGCCGAGCTGCGCCGCCGCGGCATCCGCATCGGTGCGACCACGGGCTACTTTCGCCAGGCCGCGGAGCGTCTCTACCCGGCCGCGCGCCAGCAGGGCTTTGTCCCCGATCATTGCCTCTGTGGGGAAGAAGTACCGGCCGGCCGGCCGGCGCCGTGGATGATCTTTCGCGCTATGGAGGCCCTCGGCGTCTATCCGCCCGTGGTCGTCGTCAAGGTAGGGGACACCGTTCCCGATATCGCCGAGGGTCGCAATGCCGGCGTCTGGAGCGTTGGCGTCACGCGCAGCAGCAGCGAAGTCGGCTGCACCGAAGAGGAGTTCGAGCGCCTGCCCGAGCCCCAGCGCCAAGAAAAGCTGACCAGTGCCCGCAACAAGCTGTTCGACGCCGGCGCCCATTCGGTCATCGAAACGGTCGCCGACTTGCCCGCGGTGCTCTCGGACCTCGCCCGTGCCGTGCAGCGCGGCGAGAATCCCTGACTTGCCGCAGCCTCTCGAACTCGCCAATCTGTTTTTCGACAATGTGCCCGGGAAGTGGGTCACTTCTCCTAGCTCAGGGACCGATCCAACGGCCCAACGAACGCTCGCCCCTCAGTCCGCGAGATGTTAGAATCTCCTGAAATCAAGTGTTCTTGTCCGGCAGGTGTCACCGATGAACGATGTCACCTGGATCCTCTCTGCCCTTGAGCGGGGCGACCCGCAAGCCGCCGAGCGGCTCCTGCCATTGGTCTACGAGGAGTTACGCCAGTCGACTAGCAGTTTCATGAAGTCTGCGCGGTTGCGCAGCGTGTCCAGGTCCTTGTCCTCTTTCAAGTTGGCCACCTTCTTGTACCCGGCGGCGACCGCTTTGTGGAGCCATGCCATCGCCCGGTCGGCCTCGGCGTCGGCCTGCTTGGCGGCGTCCGGAGACTTGTCCGTCGCGTGCAGTACCTTGGCGGTAACGGCCCGGCAGACCGCCGCTTTGTACAGGCTGTCGACGTCGGTTCGCTGCTGCTTCTCCCACAGTTCGGCGGTCGTCCGGCAGCCGCCCACGTCCTTCGCCTTCTCGAAGTGCCGCAGCCGGAGGTCCGCCACCTCCGGGAAATTGCTATGCACGCGCTTTCCCACGGCCCGCTGAAGGCACTCATCGAGGATCGGCACGGCCTCGGCACTCCGATCGAGATGGATGAGATCTTTGGCCACGCTCCACATGCTGGTGAGCGTGTCGGGGTGGTCGCGGCCAAGGGTGGCTGTTCGCAGCGCCAGCGTTTCCTCATCGAAGCGAAGCGCATCGGCATACCGTTCAAGCTTTCCGTAGTTCGCGCCGATGTTATGCGCGGTCATGAGGGTGCCGTGGTCCTCGCGGCCCAGGTTGGCTTTTTGCAGCTCCAATGTCTCAAGGCGGAGCTTGAGAGCCTCTTCGTATCGGCCGAGTCTATGGTAGACATTGGCCAGATTCGTCAAGTTCAGGAGCGTACTGCGATCGCCAGGCCCATATTTGGCCTTTTTGATCTCAAGGGCCTCCTTATGTATCTGCATGGCTTTTTCGTACTCGCCCAGATCGTAGTAGCCCATGCCGAGGTTGTTCATGCTCTGAAGGGTTAGTGTGTCGTCGGGGCCGAGCTTGGCTTTGATGATGGGTAGAATCTCTTCGTAAAGTCTGACGGACTCTCCGGTACGTCCCTGCATTCCGTAACTGATTCCGAGCTGGTTTAGGCACACGAGCGTGTCGTAGTGGTCGGCACCGAGGACCCTCGTGTAAATCGCCCGCGCCGGCTCGTATTGCGCTGCCGCGGCTTTCCCGTCGCCCAGATACCAGAAGGATGCTCCCAGGGTCATGCGCAGGCGGGCCTCAGTGAGAGGCTGGTCTTGGAAGCCTTTCTCGACGAACGGCAAAGCGGCGTCGATGGCCGCGCGAAGAGTAACGTCCGGACCTAGTCCGCCTTCCCGACCCTTGGGCCGAGCCGCTGCGAAGATCTTGTCCTCAACGAAGTCGAGCACGGCCCGCGTCTCCGCTTCCTTCACCTCGGCCGTCTCCTTCGCAGCCTTCTCCGCCACCGCGGAAACAAGAGCCTCTTGCTTCGCCCGGGTAGCTACGACCGCCTGCCAGGTCGCGACCACGGTCCCGACAAAAAGTGCCAGAGCCACTGCCGTCACCGCCACCACGGTCCCTCGGTGCCGCTGGGCGAATCGCATCATGCGATACGTTGCCGAGGGCGGCCGGGCGAAGATTGCCTCCCGCCGCAGATAGCGCTCCACATCCTCGGCGAAAATCCCCGGCGTGCTATACCTTCGGTTGCGGTCCTTCTCCAGTGACTTCATGACGATCCAGTCGAGGTCGCCCGCCAGCAGCCGCTCCAACTGCTTGGGGTTCAGGCCGCGGTTGCCTGCGAGGACCGTCGCCGAGTCCCCCAGGGACGATAGCCGCGTGCTCGGCCGCGGCGGCTCCTCCTCGCGGATCAGCCGCTGCATCTCGGCGTAGCCCGCCGACCGCAGCCGTGTCGAATCGATTGGCGTCGTCCCTGTGAGCAACTCGTACAAAAGCACCCCAAGCGAGTAGATGTCGCTGCGCGTGTCGATGTCCAGCCCGCTCACCTCGGCCTGTTCCGGGCTCATGTACGCTGGCGTGCCGATCATCTGGCCGTAGGAGGTGAACAGCGTCTTCTCCGTTAGCTTCTGTTGCGTCGCCTTGGCGAGCCCGAAGTCAATGATCTTGACCACTGGCACGCCATCGTGAAGCGTAACCAGGACGTTCGACGGCTTGATGTCGCGGTGGATGACGCCCTTGTGATGAGCGTGTTGGATGGCGTTACAGACGGAGACGAAGAGCTTCAGCCGCTCCGCCGCCGGCAGGTGGTTCTTGTCGCAGAACGCGGTGATCGGCACGCCGCGTACCAGCTCCATGACGAAGTAGGGCCGACCGGAAGCCGTAGCACCCCCGTCGATGATCTGGGCAATGTTGGGATGGCCCATCAGGGCCAGCGCTTGCCGCTCCAATTCGAAGCGGGCCAGGACCTGCTTGCTGTCCATGCCGGGCTTGATCAGCTTGACGGCCACCAGACGCTTGACCGGCTCGTTCTGCTGCGCCATCCAGACGCTGCCCATCCCCCCTTCGCCGATCTGCTCCAGCAGCTTGTACCGGCCGGCCAGCACCAGACCGGGCTGCTCCGTGACCCTGGATTCCCCCGGCGCGGCGGAGGCGGGTGCGTCATCCGCCGTGCCCAAAAGCGGAGAGGCAGGATGTTCCAGGAAGCTATCGGCGTGGCGGTGGGCGGCCAGCAGACGCGCCACCTGGCGGTGCAGCTCCGGGTTCTCCCCGGCCCATTCGGCCAGGCGCCCCTCCCACTGCTCCGGGGGGACATGGGCGACCAGTTCAATGAAGATCTCACGGGCTC
>JBGQLF010000318.1:0-8934 GCA_041499985.1 Gemmataceae bacterium | reverse complement strand
GGTCGACCACGTCCGACTGCGCCAGGAAGCGACGGTCCCCTTGGAGCCCGAACAAGTCGTCCGCGGCCGGCTTATCGATTTGCAAGGACAGCCGGCCGTCGGTGTCACGCTCCACTACATCATCTCCTCCAACCAATGGGATGTCCGAAAGGTAGAAAAATGTGTACCGTTCTGGCCAAAGCCCGTAAGTACGGATGACAAAGGGCGTTTCTTGTTCCACGGTCTCAGCCTGCCCAAGGCGCCGATGGATGACAAAGGGCGTCTCTTGTTCCCTGGTCTCGGCCCGCCCAAGGTGACGTTGGAAGCTCGCCATCCGCGCTTCGCACCGCAGTGGTTGCACGTGGAGCCGGGTGGGCTGGAGAACGCAAAAGAGGCGATTCTATCACTGGTCGGGGCCCGCGATCTCCGAGGTCGAGTGACGTATGCGGATACCGGGAAGCCGGCTGCCTTCGTACGGGTCCTTGCCGTGGCGTTAGAGAAAGAGCGTTGGGCTCCTGGATTGAACGACGTCGAGTGCCGGACCGACGAACTGGGCCGATTCGCGCTCAACACCTTTCCCACGAACTATCAGCTGCTCATCGTGACCCCCCCCGAGGGATCCCCCTACCGGACGCTCCGGCAGATGATTCCATGGGCGCAGGCGGCACGGCAGCAGGTCGACCTCGCTCTCCCCCGGGGCATCTTGGTCCGCGGGGTTGTGAAGGAGCGTTCTTCGGGCCAACCGATTGCCGGCGCCCGGGTGCAGTTCCGGCCGCGCCAGAATAACAACCCCTTCTACCGCCAGGAGCACCAACGTCATTCCGACGAGGAGTACTTCGAAACGGCCATCAGCGGCCCCGACGGACGGTTCCAGCTCGGAGTACTGCCGGGACCGGGCCACCTGCTGGTCCTTGGACCGACGCTCGACTATCTCCCGGTCGAAACATCCTGGGTCCAGCTCGAATACGGCCACCCAGGGGGACAGCGTTACTATCCCGACGGGCTGGTCGCCCTGGAAGGCAAACCGGATGCGGAGGTGCAAGAGGTGACCGTGCAGCTGTGTCGCGGGGTGACTCTCCAGGGTCGCGTCGTGGGGCCGGACGGCAAGCCGGTGGACCGTTTTCTGGTGCTGGGCCGGCATTACCGGCCCACGGGATTCAGCTGCTGGCGGCGACGCAATTTCCTCGAAGGCCGCGAGGGCCGCTTCGAGCTGCCGGGCTGCGACGCCGAGAAGCCATTCACGGCCTGGTTCCTCGATCCCGACCATGAGCTCGGTACCATCGTCGAGTTGTCCGCCAACCAACCATCCGGCCAGCCCGCCATGGTCCGCCTGGAGCACTGCGGCTCAGTGGTCGCACCATTTGTCGACAAGGATGGCAAGCCCCTGGTGAATCACGGCCCGGTTTCCTTCCACCTAGTGATCACTCCCGGAGCGGCGGAAGCCTTTGGACTCCTCGGCGATAGAAAAGAACTAGACGCCGACTCGCTCGCGGTACCTTTCTGGCTACGCTCCAGGTTCGGGCGCCCAATAGGGTTCGGTCCTCAGACCGATGCCCAAGGAAAAGTCACCTTCCGGACTCTCATCCCGGGCGCCACCTACCGGATCCTGTCCAACCGTCTTGCTGAGAAAGTCTGGCCGAGCACGGATTTCACAGCGAAGCCCGGCGAAAGTCTGGTCCTACCTGAGATCGTTGCCGAGAAGCGAGGAATAGGGAGGTAAAGCCGCCATGACCACCAAGCAAGGGCCGTGGGCTCCCTACCAGCCCACGGTCGACGATCCCTGGGACCTGCGCAAAGTCGCCCACCTGCACCGCCGAGCTGGCTTCGGCGCCACCGGGGCTGAACTCCAGCGCGACCTACATGCCGGGCCAGCCGAGAGCGTGGACCGGCTCCTGAATCCGCCCGCGGAGAGCTTCGAGGAGAGGGAGATCCTCGCCAGTCTACGGCAGGGCGTGCTGACTTCGTGGGAGACCGAAGTGGAGCGCCTGAAGGCCTATTGGCTGTATCGCATCCTCTTCCATCCCGACGTCCTCCGCGAAAAGATGACGCTCTTCTGGCACAACCACTTTGCCACGAGCAACGCCAAGGTGAAGAGCGTTCCGCTCATGCTCCGGCAGAAGGAGCTTCTTCGTCGCCACGCCCTGGGCGATTTCGCCGAGCTCTCAACCGCGATGGTAAGTGATCCGGCGATGCTCGTGTGGCTCGACGGCGGTGGCAGTCGCAAGGAGAAGCCGAACGAGAACTTCGCCCGTGAGTTTCTGGAGCTCTTCACCCTCGGCATTGGTCACTACACGGAGCAAGACATTCGCGAGGCCGCCCGCGCCTTCACGGGTTGGGTGCCGCTGCCGGGTGCACGATTCGATAGCCCCCCGATTAGCCTCCGCTTCGACCCCTCACGCTTCGATGGCGGCGTGAAAACCTTTCTCGGACGGACCGGTCCGTGGAAGGCGGAAGATATGGTGCGCATCACGCTGGAGCAGGCCGCCTGCGCTCGCTTCCTCTGCCACAAGCTTTACCGCTTCTTCGTCGCCGACAGCGCGGAGCCGGCAGCGGAACTCATCGAGCCCCTCGCGGAGGAGTTTCGGAGCCACCGTTACTCGGTCCGGCACGTAGTCGGCACCATCCTCCGTTCCAGGCACTTCTACGCGCGGGCCGTCTACCGGAAGCGGGTGAAGAGTCCGGTGGAATTCAGCGCAGGACTCGTCCGGACGTTCGAGGTGCCGCGCGCGCGGCTGAGCCTCCCGGCCTTAGCTCAGGCCTGTAAAGAGCAAGGACAAGATTTGTTCTATCCCCCCAGCGTCAAGGGCTGGGACACGGGCCGCGGCTGGATTACCAGTGTTGCCCTCATGGCACGGAGCAACTGGGTAGCCGATATCATCTGGGGGAACGACGACCGGAACATGCAACCCTACGACCTGGCACCGCACCAGACGGCACAGGGTTGGATCGACTTACTGCTTCAAGGAGACCTCTCGGCAGAGGCACGCCGACAGGTGGACCGCGCCGCAGCCGATGATCTGCGCAAGGCGTTACAACTGCTGCTGCATTGTCCGGAGTACCAACTCGCTTAAAAGGCACGGGAACCAATGTGGGGGCAAGTTTGCAACTTGCCCGGTTTTTTTCTAGGGTGGCAAACTTGGGTGGAGAGCCTGAAACTCTACCGGATTTTCGGGCAGAATCCGTGCAATTTCTTATGGGTACAGGCGAATTCCATGAGAAAAACGTTCCTCTCAGCCCAAGTTTGCCACCGTAGTTTTTTTTGGGCAAGTTGCAAACTTGCCCCCACATTGGTTCACCCACCTCTAAAGGAGGGGATCGCATGCACCCGACACGCCGCGCCTTTCTCCGTCTGGGACTGGGCTCTTCCGCACTCTTGGCCTGTGGCACCAGCGTGCCCGGCTTTCTCGCTGCCTCGGCCAGCGCGCTCGCTGCTGGCTCGCCCGAGGGTTCGAAGGAGCATGTGCTGGTCGCCTTGGAGCTGACCGGCGGCAACGACGGACTCAACACCGTCGTCCCCTACCGGGACGACAACTACTACAAGTACCGCCCCAAGATCCATGTGCCGGCACATTCGGTCCACCGCATCGACGAGCGCATGGGCCTGCACCCGTCCCTGGGGGGCCTGGCCAAGCTTCATCAGGAGGGACAGCTCGCCATCATTCAGAGTGTGGGCTATCCCAACCCGAACCGCTCCCATTTCCGCTCGATGGCCATTTGGCACACAGCCGAGCTTGATCCCAAACCGGCGGCCCAGGGCTGGCTGAACCGCTGCCTGCAACAGCGAACCCGCTCGGCCGTCGATGCCCCGGCCCTGCACATCAGCGACGCGGAGCTGCCGCAAGCCCTCGCTGGGAGGGAGCTCCAGCTGCCTTCGCTCACGAGCCTGGAGCAGGTCCGCAGGCGTCTCGGCTTGCCCGACGGTCCGGCCACCAACGCCCAGCGGGCTGCCCTCGATCAGATCAGCCGCGAGCCGAGGGGGCAACCGGGCTCCGATCTGCAATTCATCCAACGGAGCGGGCTGGTCGCCTATGCGAGCAGTGCCCGACTCGAGGAGGTCCTCCGCGCCGGTCCGACTGCGGCCGTGAGCTATCCGGACCTGGGCTTAGCTAAACGTCTGAGCCTGATCGCGCAGCTCATCAAGGCGGGGTTGACGACCTCCATTTACTACACTCAGCTGGGCGGCTTTGATACGCACCTCAACCAGGTCGGCACCCACCCGGCTCTCCTCCAGGAGCTCGGTGGTTCGCTCCGGGCTTTCTTCACGGATCTGAACCAGGCCGGCGAAGCAACCCGGGTGCTGGTGCTCGTGTATTCGGAGTTCGGCCGCCGGCTCGCCGAAAACGCCAGTGGCGGCACCGACCACGGAACGGCCGCCCCAGTCTTCCTCGTGGGACCGGAAGTGCGGGCCGGGCTCCACGGACCCTACCCGAACCTCGAAGACCTGGAAGATGGCGATCCCAAGTATGCCATCGACTTCCGGAGGGTCTACGCCACGGTCCTCGACCGCTGGCTCGGCTGCCCCAGTGAGAGAGTGCTGGGCTCCAAGCTTACGCACTTGCCCGTGTTCGCGGAGCCCGGCGCTGGATAGTGCTCGGCATGTCCACCAGGCCGCAAACCTTGTGGAAACCCTGGCCAGGGCCATGCACCACATCCATGAGCGGGGGATCATCCATTGCAGCCTGCGCCCGTCCTGCGTGCTGCTGCCAGTGCAGGCGGTTCCAAAGATTACCCGGTTCGGCATGGCCAGGCTGCTACATGAAGAGCCAGCAGGAGGCGAGCGTGCCAGCCAAGGCTGTCGTTGACCGAAGCGGTGGAGGAGTACGAGTGCCGTGTGCTGCAAGCGAGTCTGAAACAGAACGGCGGCAACCGGACGCGGACCGCGGCGGAGCTTGGCCTCAGCCCGCGGAGCATTTTTGATAAGATTCAGAAGTATCGCCTGAGTTAAGAGCCTGCTTCAACAAGGTGTCTGGAGATACTTTGTTGAACTAGGTGCTAAGGGACTTCTGCGAAGACGGAGAACAAACCAGTACCCGTTTACCGTCACCTTGACTTGCGACAAGGCGACATCTCGACTTGGCTGGGTAGGTCTTCCCGCGCAGGGCTACACACGTCTGCCCTTACACCTACTCCCGCCTGACGCCGAACTGGTACAGGGCAGGTCGTGGCGCAGGCCAATGGTATCGGGCGACGCCTGGAGGCGCTGCCCGAGGTTGAAGGTTGCCCTGTGCGGACCGCTGGCTCTCGGCAGCGTGCCACTCCGGGTCGGGGCGCTCCGCGCTCTGCGCCTCTGCGCATGAACATGCTCATTAGCAGCGGGAAGACCAGGAGCCAGACGGGGAATGCCCACTGCGGGTCGACACCCTCCGACTCCCCCAGGATCGGGATGCCGAACCAGGCCAAAGCGGGGATTACTAGATACATAGCGAGGAAGAATTGGAGATGCTTATCGAAGACGAGAACAGGGACGCGGAGAAAGGATTGGAGCTCTGAGCCTGTTCCTGGTACAGGTGTCTGCCGTTGTTTCTCGGCGTCCCGGAGCTGCGCTTGCTGCCGCAAGATGGAGAGTACGATCAAGAACCAGGCGCCCCCGAGCATGGACAGCACCGTGCGGGTGCCCATCCCTAACAGGGCTGCCACGGCCGCCAGAGAAGCCGCCACACCGAGGCCCCAGAGTCCCACCACCATCTGGCGTCGCTTCAGCCATTTGAGCACGCGCTCCTGGACCGTGCTCGGCCGTGCCTGGATAGGCTCGCCGGCCAGAAAACGCTCCAGGTCCTCGGCCAACGCCTCGGCCGAGCGATAACGGCGGGACGGGTCCTTCTCCAGGCATTTCAGGCAGATCGTTTCCAGATCGGCATCGAGATGGGGATTGAGACTGCGCGGGGCCGCTGGTTTCTCTCTCGCCCACCTGGAGAACGGTGTCCAGCGGCGTCTCTGCCTGGAAAGGAGGCCGGCCGGTCAGCTGCTCGTAGAGGGCGGCACCGAGGCTGTAGACGTCGGCCAGCGTGGTCAGATCCTTCCTTCCGGCCGCCTGCTCGGGGGCCATGTAGCTGGGCGTGCCGACGATGGCGCCGGATTGCGTCAGCCGCTTCCCCCCGTCGATGCGCTTGGCCAGTCCGAAGTCGGTGACATGGGGCGCGCCGGCCGTGTCGAGCAGGATGTTGCCAGGCTTCAAGTCCCGGTGCAAGATGCCGCGCTGGTGCGCGTGATGGACCGCCCGCGCCACTGTGGCCAGCAGCCGGGCCGCCTCTTTCTGTTCCTTCTGGCCGATGGTGGACGCCGGGTTCCGACTCGCCAGCCGCTGTGCCAGGCTCGTGCCCTCGATCAGCTTCATGCTGAAATACTGCTGGCCCTGGTGTTCACCGATCTCGTAAATGGGCACGATGTGGGGATGGTCGAGTCCGGCGGCTGCTTCCGCCTCTTTGTGGAAGCGCTGGATGGTCCGCTCGTCCGCAAGGAAGCCGGAGAGGAGCATCTTGACGGCCACGAGCCGATTGAGGCTGATCTGCCGGGCCTTATAGACAACGCCCATGCCGCCGCGCGCGATCTCCTCCAGCAGCTCGTAATCGCCGAAGTAGCGAAGCTGCGTACCCGGCGGCGGCACGGGCGCTTCTACGGGCGGCGATGTGGGCACGTCGGCGACTCGGCTAACGTGCCTGGCGGGGTCGGCCATGCCCTGCGCCAGTTGGGCCACCTCATCCTGGTCGGTGAAGAAGGCGGCCAGCTCCGACGCGAAGTCCGAATGCTGCCGCAGCAAGGCGTCGCGGTCCGGCGATTGGCCGACGTCCACCGCTTGCAGGTAGGTGTGGAGGATCTCCTCCAGCTGGCGGTCCCTGGCAGAATCGTGGGATGCGGGATTCATGGCTTACTCCAGGTCGTGCAGCTGTTGACGTAGCTTCCGGAAGCCGCGATGCAGGAGCCCCGTGACCGCGGCCGTCGTGCAGCCGAGGCGCTCGCCAATCTCGACGAGCGAGCAGCCGTGCCAGTGGCGCAAGACCACGGCCTCGCGCTGGTTCTCGGGCAACGCCGTCAGCGCTTCGGCCAGGCGGACGGCGCGTTCCTGCCGTTCGACCTGCTGACTGGGCGACGACTGCTCGGCGGCCAGCCAGGCTTCGAGCCGCGAGGCGGATTCATCCAGGGCGGCTCGCAACGGCTGCTCGCGGGCCACGTCGCGCTTGTCCCGGCGCAGGTCGCGGAGGACATTGGCCGGGTTGCGCACCAGGATCTGCCGCAACCAGGCCGCCTGTTCAGCGACCGTCCTCCCACGAATCTGAGCGAGGTTGCGGTGGGCCTCCAGCAACGTCTGCTGCACGACGTCCGAGGCGTCCACCTTGGCCCGCAACCTCGGGTCGAGGCGCACACGCGCCAGCAGCAGCAGATAGGAGCGAAAGCGCTCCAGACCACGGTCCGCGTCATCACCCGTGGAGTCCATGGCTGGCCCCATAGAGAAAGGCACCGCGGGCCGCACAACTCAGCGCTCCGGGGCAAGTTTTTTCCGTTGGTCGGCGTCGGTGCCCTCTGGTCCGCTCCAGGATACCCAGGCCTCGGCCCGGTGTCCTCTGTGAAACCCGGCGTTGACGAAGGGAAGAGGAGATGCCATCTGAACAGCCTGACCTCGAGGGGCTGCGCTATAGGCCAGGAGTTGCCCGGGGAGGGGCAGGAAGGATTGCGCGCACGCTGACCTGGGCGGAGTCAGCGGGGCAACAGGGAGAAAGTGCCGCTCGACCGTGAGCCGTTACCGCCCAACCCGAAGGCCCAACAGCAGCGGTCGCATTCAGGCGAGAAAACCTGTGCGACCCGTACTGCTGCCGTCGGCTGCTGCGGGGGATAGGACCGCCGGTTTCCTCTTGCGACCGGCGAGCGCGCAAGGGAGCCTGCCTCCGCTCCGAGAGCGTAGGTTTTCAAGGACAGGCTTCCAGAGGGAAGATAACGCAATCAAAAAAGGGGGGTATCGTACTTTATGCTGCCACGCAGGAATAAAGTACGATATCTCATTTGTTGTGCTTTTTTCGCAAAAACCTTCACGCAGCGCCTCCAGGCGTGGGGCAGGGAAGTTCAGGGAAGTGGGTCACGATGATCTTTTCGTTGACGCGATCGACCTCATAGAACGCCAAGACCACCCCGGGGGAATGCGAGGGTAGGTTCGAGACTGTGTTGGGGATCAAAAACACCTCCATCGCCATCCGGAAAGTCCAAGGCGGGCTGCGATCGCGGAGTAAGATGAGAAACGCGCGGATCTTCTCCCGGATGCCCTCGGCTCGCCAACGGTCAAGGCCAGTCTTCGGGATCAGTCCCTCTGCCCCAGTCCCAAGTAGTTCGAGGAACTCCTTGGCATCTACGGAGAGGCCTGTTTCGTTCCGTTCGGCTTCGTCGGCCAGGTCCTGAAGCCATCCCTTGACACATTCCAAGAACCCCTGCCCGTTCGGCGCGAGCGCCGCCGCACAAGCATTCAACTCTTCGAGAGCGCGTCGGCGATAACGAACGGCGTAGGACATCGGGCGGCGCTCCTGCCGGCTCAGTCGACAATTTCGTCTTTCTCGATCCGGTCCCTCATTTCATCAAGAACCGATGGCCGCTCAAGAATCCTCTGAAGCATGCGGGCTTGCACGAGTGTCTTCGTCTGGGCTGGCGAGAGGAGGGTAGCTAGGTGCCGCTTGTTCGCCCAGATGGAAACCATCTCGGCATTCCCTCCGCCACCCTCGAGCAGGGAAACGAATCTTTCAAAATCGGCGTCGCTGCGGAACAGGTTCCGGTGTTCGTCGAGAATGATCGCGGTCATGGGCACCTCCGTCTAACCTGGTAGGGCTCATCTAATAACAACGACCCGGTAAGAGGCTAAGGAGCAGCCAGGTAACGGCGCTCTAACTCAGCGAGGAGGATGGGGCGCTGCTTCTTGGAGCGAGCGCGGCGCATGACCTTGCGGCGGTGCATGGCCTCCTGCTCCTGCTTGGGAGG
>JBGQLF010000317.1:0-8956 GCA_041499985.1 Gemmataceae bacterium | reverse complement strand
CATCACGCCGCGCGAGGTGGGACAACGTGGTTGTCAGCTCTCCCTGCTCGTCCATGAACGCCCCCAGGAATTGCTGCACGCTTTGCAGGACGAGGGGGTCGTCGGCGACTTTCGGCCGCCGAACGTGGTCCGCGTTGCGCCGGTTCCGCTGTACAATACCTATGAGGAGGTGTGGAGGTTTGCCCAGATCCTGGCACGCCAAGTGACGTGAGGTCTCGCGGGCCCTTGGTAGGATGGATCATGCCAACGGCGGAGAAACCCCAATTCACGATTGTTGGCTCCGGCCTGGCCGGCGCGCTCATGGCGTGCTACCTCGGCAGGGCCGGCTACCGCGTCGATCTGTATGAGAAGCGGCGTGATCCCCGTGATCCGGCGCCGGAGAGGGGACGCTCCATCAACCTGGCGCTGTCGGTGCGCGGCCTACACGCTTTGCGCGAAGTGGGTTTGGCCGAGGAAGTTCTGCAAGCCGCGATTCCCATGCGTGGGCGGATGATCCATTCGCCGGCGGGGTCCCTGACCTTTCAGCCCTATGGCAAAGACGACACGGAATCGATCAACTCCGTCTCGAGGGCGGGCTTGAATCAGGTGCTGGTGAGCGCGGCCGCCCAATATGACACGGTTCGGCTATTCTTCCAGCAGAAGTGCATCGGCATCGACCTGAACACCGCCACCATCGAACTGCGCCACGAAGCGACGCACGCGCTCACCCAAATGCCTTGTGACATCGTCCTTGGCGCCGATGGGGCGTACTCCGCCGTGCGGGCCCAGATGCAGAAACAGGAGCGTTTCAATTATCAGCAAGATTACCTGAGCCACGGCTACAAAGAGCTGACCATGCCGCCTTGGCCCGGGGGTGGCTTCGCGATGGAAAAACACGCCCTGCACATCTGGCCGCGGCACTCGTTCATGATGATCGCACTGCCCAACCAGGATGGCTCCTTCACATGCACGCTGTTCTGGCCGTTCGAGGGTCCCAACAGCTTCGCGGCTTTGCGTACCGAAGCCGAGGTCCTGCGCTTCTTCCAGGAACAGTTTCCCGATGCGGTGGAGCTGATGCCCGCGCTCGCGGAAGAGTTCATGAAAAACCCGACCGGCGCGCTGGTCACCGTGCGCTGTAGTCCCTGGCATGTGCGCGACAAGGTGGTGCTGCTGGGCGATGCCTGCCACGCCGTGGTGCCGTTTCTGGGCCAGGGCATGAACGCGGCCTTCGAAGATTGTGTGGTCTTGAACCAGTGTCTGGCGCAGTATGGACCGCAAGGGGAGACTGCCTTTCGCGCCTACGAAGCGCAGCGGAAAGAGCACGTGGATACGCTGGCTGATCTGTGCATCGCCAACTTCCTGGAGATGCGCGATCACGTCAGCTCGCGTGCCTTCTTGCTCAAGAAACGGTTCGACAATCTCTTACATATACTTCTTCCACGTTGGTATCTGCCGCTCTATACGCTCGTCACCTTCACATGCACGCCCTATGCCGAGGCGCTCCGTCGGGCGCGGCAACAGGACCGGATCGTGCGTGCAGTCGGTTGGAGTGTCCTGATCGTGGGGCTGCTACTCTTGGGCAGCCTACTCTGGAGATGAAACGCGAGCCTGGCCCCGCGTCGCTGGGCTGCGAGAAAGACACTGTTTATGGACTTGACCTACTCTTCCTACTTGAAACTCGATCAGTTCCTGAACTTGCAGGACCCGCGCTCGTCGCCGCCGGAGCATGATGAGCTGTTATTCATCATCGTGCACCAGGCTTACGAGCTCTGGTTCAAATTGCAGCTGCACGAGTTTGATAAAATCCGGCGTGACTTTGTCGAGAATCACCTCTACGGCGCGATTGCCACCTTCAAGCGCACGCGCATGATCATGAAGACGATGGTCGAGCAAGTCGACATCGTGGAAACCTTGACGCCGATGTCGTTCAACAGCTTCCGGGAGCGGCTGGAAAACGCGTCGGGCTTTCAATCGAGCCAGTTCCGCGAACTGGAATTCGTGCTCGGCTACAAACGAGCGGAGCTGCTGCGCTTTCACAAACCCGATACCCCCGCGTACGAGCGCCTGGTGCAGCGCCTGCACGAGCGCTCCGTGGTCGATTGCTTCTATGACTTCCTGGAACAGCGCGGCGTGACCATTCCCACGGAGCTGCACACACGCCCGATCAGCCTGCCGACGATCGCTAACGAAACGGTGGAAGAAGGTCTCTTAAGACTGTACAAGAACGAGCCGGATCTCGAGATCCTGTTCGAGCTGATGACCGACTTCGATGAAGGGTTCCAGGAATGGCGCTATCGCCATATCAAGCTAGTCGAACGGACGATTGGCAGCAAGCGCGGCACGGGCGGGTCGCTAGGAGTGGAGTTCCTCAAGCAATCGCTGTTTCTGCCGGTGTTTCCAGACCTGTGGGCGATTCGACATAAGCTGTGAGCGCCCCATCACGACAGCTCTGTGGGAAACTTGATACAGACGTTCTTCGGCTCCGTGAAGAAGCGCAGCGCCTCGTCGCCCCCTTCTCGGCCGACGCCGCTGCTCTTCATGCCGCCGAACGGCGTCCGCAGGTCGCGCAGCAGCCAGCAATTGACCCAGATGGTGCCGCTGTCAATCTTCTCCGCCAGTCGATGCGCCCGGGCCAGGTCCCGCGTCCAGAGCGAGCAAGAGAGGCCATAGGGTGTCGCGTTGGCGTAGCGCACCACTTCGTCTTCCGTGCGAAATGGCGTGATCGTCACCACGGGGCCGAAGATCTCTTCCTGATTGACGCGGCAGTCCACGTCCAAATCCACGAGCACCGTGGGCTGAAGGAAATAACCGTGACGGCAGCGCTCGGGAAGCGTTTCCGGCGGACCGCCGCCGCAGAGGATGTGGCCCCCTTCCTCCTGGGCGAGTCGAAGGTAGGACATCACCTTTTCGAGATGGGCCTTGGAGATAAGCGCCCCTTGATCGGTGGCGGGATCGAGTGGCTCGCCTACCTTCAGCCGGCGAGCCTGCGCTACGAAGCGCTCGACAAAGCTCGGGTACGCGCTGGCTTCCACGAAGACCCGGGAGCCGCAGAGGCAGATCTCGCCTTGGTTTTCAAAAGAGGAGCGAAGGGTCATTTTGAGAACTTCGTCCGGATCCGCATCGGCGAAGATGATATTCGGATTCTTGCCGCCGAGTTCCAGCGTCACTTTCTTGAAGAGCGGCGCGGCAGCCTTGGCAATGGCGGCGCCGGTCGCGGTGCCACCGGTGAAGGAAATCGTCTTGATTGCCGGATGCCCGACGATGGCGGCCCCGATTTTCGTCCCATAACCATGCACGACGTTGAGGACGCCGGACGGCAGACCCACTTCTTGGCAGATTTCGGCAAGCAAGTGGGCCGTTGTCGGCGTCAGCTCCGAGGGCTTGGCGACGGCCGTGTTGCCGGTGGCCAAGGCCGGTGCCACCTTCCACGAGAACAGATACAGCGGTAAGTTCCACGGCGAGATCAGGCCGGCGATGCCGCGCGGCTGGCGCAGTGTGTAGTTGAGCGCCACGTTGTCAGTGCGGTAGGTCTCGGTATGCGTGTGCAGGATGGCGGTGGCGAAGAAACGGAAGTTGCTGGCCGCACGGGGAATGTCCACTGCCTTGGCCAGGCGCAACGGTTTGCCGGTGTCCACGCACTCCGCCTGGGCAAGCCGGTCCAGGTTAGCTTCGATGCGCTCGGCGATGGCGAGCAAGAGGCGCGAGCGCTCCGCGACGGAGGTTCGGGACCAGTTCGGGAAGGCCTTTGCGGCGGCTTGCACGGCTCGTTCGACATCGCGCGCATCGCTATCAGGAACCTGCGCCGCTGTCTGACCGGTCGCCGGATCGATCTTGTCGAAGAGTTGGCCGGAGATCGGCTCGGCCTGTTGGCCACCAATGAAATTCGTGATGCGTATCATGGCTGAATGCTCTCACGACGCAGCGCGGCGATGCGGTTACGGCTCCCGGTAAAGAACCCCACCCTTCATCACCAGCCGAACCTTCCGCAGCGCCGCGATGTCGCGGGTCGGATCCCCCTCGACCGCGACTAGATCGGCGAGGAGTCCCGGCTTGATCGATCCCAGGCGATTGTCCAGGTGCAGGACCTTGGCAGCGACCGACGTCGCAGAGCGTAACGCCTCAGTAGGCTTCATGCCATAGTCCACCAGCAACTCCAGCTCGCGGGCCCCCTCACCGTGGGCAAAGACACCCATGTCACTGCCGTTCACAATCGTTACCTTTGCCTCCAGTGCCTCCATGAACGCGGCGCGCCTGCTTTTCACGCTCGCGGGCTCCGGGTCGGTCCCCGGCCGCCAACCTCGATACCTACTCATGGCCTCGACTGCCGTCAGCGTCGGACACAGGGCGACGCCCCGGCTGGCCATCAGGCGGAACACTTCCACATCCCCGTGGTCACCGTGCTCGATGGTCTCCACACCCGCCAGGGTCGCACGGCGCATCCCTTCCTTGGACATGGCGTGAGCCGCCACCGGAAGGCCGGCCGAGCGGGCCGTCTCCACAATCAGCTTGAGTTCTTCCAGCGAGAAGGACGGGCGAATGGTGGCACCGCCCATGGCCGCGTCGGCATAAACCTTGATACAGTCGGCTCCCTTGCCAATCTGATCGCGGACCACGCGCGTGAGCGAATCGATGCCGTCGGCCTCCTCCGCCCCCTGGGGAACATGAAACTCCGGCGCGAAACCTTTCGGCCCATAGCTCCCCGTCGCCACGATCGCGCGCGTGACGACCAGCATCCGGGGGCCCGGAATGATCTTCTGCTCAATGGCCTGCTTCAAGCCGACATCGGCATAACCCGCCCCTTCCGTTCCCAGATCGCGGATGGTGGTGAACCCCGATAGAAGTGTAGTTCGCAAATGGTTGGTCGCACGGCAGACACGCAGGGCCAGCGGTTCCTTGAGCACCTGGTCATTCCACGTCGCTTCGTTATAGGGATGCAGCAGGACGTGCGTGTGGGCATCCATCAGCCCCGGCAGCAGGGTCGCCCCGGACAACTCGATCACCTTGGCATCGGCGGGCACCTTGACCTGGCCTTCCGGCCCCGCGGCGTCGATGCGCTGGCCCCGAACGACCACTACCCAGCCCGCCTGGGGCTCCGGAGCAACCCCATCGAAGACGCGAGCGGGTTTGAGGACAATCGGCCGAGTCTCCTGAGCGGGCGTGAGCAAAGTAGACAGCCACAAGAAGACGACGGCGGCACAAGTCAGGCGCTGCATGGCATCCTTCCTCCATCCAGCGGGCCGGACGGTCAGTGGCCCAGGCTGGCGGCCTCGTCCGCTGGTTCCCGCTGGCCATAAAAGCTGTACAGAAGCGGAACCAGATTGGTCAAGAACAGCGTCATGATCATACCACCAACGACGACAATCGCCAGCGGCCGCTGCGATTGCGAGCCGATGCGCGTGGACAGCGCCGCCGGTAAGAGGCCAAGGATCGCCGCCAGAGCGGTCATGGTCACCGGCCGGATCAGCCTCTCCACGCCCCGATGCAGGGCCTCGCGCAAGGCAACTCCCTGGCTGCGCAACTGATTGAATGCGGACACGAACAGCAAACCGTTCATCACTGCCACGCCCAGAATCGAGATGAAGCCGACCGCGGCAGAGATATTGAAGTTCGTCTCCGTCACGAGCAGCGCCCAGATGCCGCCCAGCGACATGGCTATGACATTGGAGAACACCACCAAGGCGTCCAGCAACGAGTGAAACGCCAGGTAGAGCAGAAGCAAGATCAGCGCCAGGGCCAGGGAGACGAGTACCAGCAGGCGATGTTCCGCTTCCTCCATCTCTTGGAACTCGCCGCTCCACTCAGCCTGGTAAGGCGGCCGCAAGAGCGGCGCTACCTTGGCCTGGGCCTCGGCCACCGCACTCGCCAGATCTCGGCCCCGCACGCTGAACTTGACTGCGATCAGGCGACGGCCCTGTTCCCGGTAAATCGTCGATGCCCCGGCCCGTTCATAATGGCCGGCCGAGTCGGAGCGACCCTCTTTGCCGATCGGAGAGACCAGGTCGCGCAGCCGTAGCCGAGGCGTGTTGCTGAGGGGATTGGTCGTATTGGTCTGGCTGCCAACAGGAGTGGGCTGGGCGAGGCCGCTGCCCGCCGCGTTGGGGTTTAGCCCCGGCCCCGCGAACAGGAGAACCTGGTTGTTGGTGATATCGACGGGAATGTCCAGGATGGACGTCTCACTGCTTCGCCGCCACTGCGGCCAGCGGATGGCAATGTCGAACATCTTCTCGCCTTCAATCATGGTGGCGAAGGCCTTGCCACCCAGGGCGGTTTGCACAACGTTGTTCACGTCGGCGGCAGTGACTCCCCAGCGCTTGCACTTGTCCAGGTCTACACGAAACTCCAGGTTGGTTTGTCCCTGGATGCTAAACACTCCGACGTTCTCAATGCCGCGGATGCCCCGTAAGCGGTTCTTGACCTTATCGGCCAGAAACTCCAGCTGCTCGAGATCGGGGCCGAAGATCTTGACCGAGTTGTCCCCCTTGACGCCGGACAGCGCTTCCATGACGTTATCGCGGATGTTCTGGGAGAAGTTCCAATCGATGCCCACCAGCTGGCGCGTCAGCTCCGCATTCATTTGCTTGATCAACTCCTCCTTGGTGCGGGCACGTTGGTCGCCGAGCAGACGGCGCCGCCAGCTCGAGGCTTCCTCGACCGACGCAGGCCATTGCTTCTGCGGCCGCAGCGGCACAAAGACCTCGACGTTGTAAAACCCGGTGGGATCGGTACCGTCGTCAGGCCGGCCGATCTGGAGCACGGCCGATTCTATCTCCGGGTAAGAGCGAATGATCTGCCGCGCCCGCTCGGCGTCGGCAGACACCCGTTCCAACGACACATTGAGCGGGAAGGTACCGCGGATCCAGAGGTTACCCTCCTCCAACTCGGGCATGAATTCGCGGCCCAACCGTGGCACGGCGTACACGGCCGTGAAAACAATCAACGCCAGGAACCCGCCCAGCGTGATCCAGCGGTGATCGAGGCAGCGCTCCAACTGACGCAAATAGCCTCCCTTCAGGAAACGCACCAGGAAATTGTCCTCCACTGGCTTGAGGTGATGGAAGGCGAACAGGCACAGGACCGGGGCCAGCAGCAGAGCCAGCAGGAGGGCGCCACCCAGGGCGAAGGCGTAGGTGTCTGCCATCGGGCCGAAAATCTGGCCCTCCGGACCTTGCATCGTGAACAAAGGGATGAAGGCGCAGACCATGATGGCCGTCGAGAAGAACAGCGGCCGGTCCACTTCGTGACTGGCCCGAAGGATCCGCTCTTTCAGCGGTCGATCGGCCAGCGTGCCGGAGCTGACGTGCCGGTAGATGTTCTCCACCATGATCACGGACGAATCCACGATGATGCCGAAATCGACCGCACCGATCGATAGTAGATTGGCCGACTTCCCCCGTAGGTAGAGGAGGGAGAAGGCAAACAACAGCGCCAGCGGGATGTTGATCGCTACGATGAGGGCACTCCGGACGTTGCTCAAGAACATCAGCAGAATCACGGTTACCAGCACCATGCCCAAAATGAGGTTCTCTTGCACGGTCTCGGTGGTCACGTGGATCAGGTCCGTGCGATCGTAATAGGGTTCGATCCGGACTCCCGGAAGCAGCTTGCCCGACTCGGGCCGGTTCAGCTCCTCCACCTTTTTCGCCACAGCTTGCAGAGCGGGCAAGGAGTCCTCACCCTTTCGCAGCAGCACGATGCACTGCACTTTGTCGTCTTCGTCCCGCCACAGCAGCTTCCCGGAAGCATCTGCGACGCGGTGAATTCCGGTCGCTGTTCGCCGCTCCTCTGGCTTGCTCTGGCTGACGCGCCCGAGGCGCGTCTGATGGCCGACAACGACGCCCTGAACCCCGGCCGGCTGGCCTGGCGACAGTCGGCCCCCTTCGACGATATCGTCGATCAGGATGTCCCGGTTGTTGACCGAGGTGATGACGAGCTTGCGGATCTCGTAGATGCGGTTATTCTCCTCCTCCCGCAGGCGGGCGGAGGCCGCGGTGGCGAGGCGCCGGCGCTGCGCCTCCAGTAACTCGTGTACCTCGGGGAGGCCCTCCTGCTCGGCTTGTTGGAGCCTGTCAGCCGCCTCCGGGTCTGGGTCCTTCATGCCCAGAACCTGTTGGACCGGGTCCAGGCCGCCGCCGATCAGACCGATGCTGCGCACGTTCAGGGCAACACTCCCCTGGATCACATAATCGCCGCCTACGTTGGCATTGGCGTTGGCCAGGGTAGTTTGTACCTGCTGCAAGGTGATGCCGAACTGTTTGAGGCGGTCGGGGTCCGGATGGATCTCATAGCGTTTGACGGTACCGCCACTGCTGGTGACGTCGATAATCCGCGGTACGCGCCGGAACTCACGCTCCAGCACCCAGTCCTGGAGCGCCTTGAGATCGTTGAGCGTGTAGATGTCGCGGCCAGCAGCATCTTTCGGAGTGTTCAAGGTATAGCGGAAGATCTCCCCGGTGGGCGTCTCGGGTGACAGCTGAGGGGTCACGCCTGGGGGTAACGCCTGCGTGAATTGGAGGCGGTTGATGACCTCTTGGCGAGCCTTGTCGTAATCATGGCCGTACTCGAACTGGTTGCGCAGATGGGCCAGACCAAACAGGGACTTGCTGCGCGTGGACTTCAGTCCGGGCATGCCAGCCAAGGTCACCTCCAGGGGGATGGTGACCTGCCGTTCCACCTCTTCGGCAGAGGCTCCCGGAAATTGCGCAATGACTTCGATGATGGCGGGCGCGGGATCAGGGTAAGCTTCGACGTTGAGGTGCAGAAAGGCGTAGATCCCGACGCTCGCCAGCGCCAGGGCCAGCAGGGTCACGATGAGGGGATTATCGAGTCCCCAGCCGATGAGGTTGCGGACCATGACAACTATCCTTTAAACCGGGCGGTAGGCCGCTCGGGCTCGGGCCAGATCCAGGGACCTATTGTCTAATCGTAGCCACAAGCGTCCTCGCTTGTGGGCTGAAACAGCTCACAAGCGAGGACGCTT
>JBGQLF010000316.1:0-8962 GCA_041499985.1 Gemmataceae bacterium | reverse complement strand
AGCGCCAAACCGGTCTGGCTCACCGAGCGATAGAGGGTATCGGGTTGGGTCGCTTTTTGCACGTCACGGCGGACGCGCGCCAGGAAGCGGTTGTGGTTATCGACAAAAGCGAGCCGGCCCAGGGCGCGCGATCCTTGCGTCTGAAGCGAGCGCGGCACCGTGTACAGCTTCTCCCGCGGGAGCCATTCGTTCAACTGATCGAGCATCCGGCGGCGGTAGTGGCTGACTGACTGCAAGGGCAGGTGATGAACTTCGCCGCGCGTAAACGCGACCTCGGGGGTCCCGCACACCGCGGCCTGAACCGCTTCCAGGTCGGAATCGACATAGACGAACCGAAATAACGGGATCTTTTCGAGATCGCCGAAGCGATCGAGGAAGCGGCAGCGCAGCTCCATTAAGGCCCGCCGTCCGAAGCTGCCAACCCCAATGATGATCGTCGGCCGTAGCGCTCCGGTCTCGGGCTGGGCCACGGTGACGCCGAGCTGGACTTTGTCGTCGGAGTCCTCGGGATCCGGGGACAGCGCCTCGTCGACCAGCGCGTCCTGCTGGAGCTGGATGTCCTCCATGGTCTCCGCCATGGTCTTCGGCCGTTGGATCCCGCCCCTCGGATCGACCAGAACGGCTTCGGGCCGGATATGACCCTGGGCCGTGTACAGCGCCCGCACAAACGCCAAACAGTTGGGGAACCGCTTGGCCGGATCCTTGGCCAGGCCCCGAGCGACAGCGGGGCGCTCCGCTTCGGGAAGGGCGCGCAAATCCGGCTCGGCTTGGGCGTGCTGCTGCGCGAGCTGGCGGACGTTTTTGCCGTTGAAGGGCCGTTGTCCTGTGAGGAGTTCCTGGAACACAATGGCAAGGCTGTACTGATCGCTGCGATCGGTAATTTTGCCGCTGAAGGTCTCGGGCGAGGCATAAAGCGGCGTGACGCCGCCGAGCAGGCCCGACCCGCTCGTACGCTCCAGGTGTTTGACGAGGCCGAAATCCGCCACCTTGACGCGATCACTGATCAGAAACAGGTTGCGCGGCTTGATGTCGAGGTGTTGCAGACCGTGCTTCTCATTCATGTGGTCGAGCGCTTCCGCCGCATCGCGGAGATAGCGCAGCAGCGCATCGCGCGGAATCCCGACGAGGCCGGCCGACTGGCACTCGACATAGGCATCGTGGAGGCTCTTGTCGGCCAGCTCCATGACGATGACGAGCTCGCCTTCGACGATCTCGATGCGGTCCAGCGAGAGAACGAAAGGATGACGAACTTCCTTGATCCGCTGGAGTGCCCGGAGCTCTTGCTCGGCGCGAACCCCTTCGACATCCAAGGAGTTGAGATTCCCATAAACGAATTTGATCGCCTTGAACAAGCCGCCCGGCGCTTCGCACTTCCAGACTTCGCCGAAGCCGCCGCTGCCCAAAGGCTCAATGATGCGGTAGCCGGGGATCGGCTCCGCATTCGGCTCCCGGATGAAACTCATAAGACATTCCTGGCCAGCTAGCCGCGAGGTGTCCTCATCCCGATTGGGCGAGGCGCAGCATCCTTTCCGGTTCTCCACGGACTCTCTTTACAAGCGTAGGTCGCAACTGAGGCCTTGTCCAATCGATGGCTTATTTGTGGGGGGACCTGCCTGACGAGCCGCCAAGCTCGTCCCGGCGGGATAAACCCGCCGGCTCTTCAGGTACTTGAAATGGTTTCTTAGCCGCGTTCGGCTGCCAGCATATAGCCGTACGCTCTGAGCCACCCAAACCAACTCGGCCACGGGAGCCTCCCATCGGCGCGCAAGCTGATGGGCATCACCTCAAGCAGGCGGAAACCGGCTCGCTGCAAGAGTTGGATGGCTTCGCGCCGGGTGAACAAGTGCAGCGCCAAACCGGCGCCGCCTTGGTGTATCGGCATGAGCAGGTCTCCCGCCTCCGGTCGCCGGAATACGGCGCGCATCACGTTGCGTACCAGCCAACGGCGGCCGGGCGGATTCCAGAGATTGAACCAGCGATTGTGGACATGGAGAACGAATCGGCCGCCCGGACGCAACAGGCGGTGGACGTGTTCGATGACGCGCTGGCGCGCGGAGGCGCCCGCAACCATACCCAGCGTGCTGAACAAGCACGCCGCATAGTCGAAGCTCTGGTCACGTAGCCCTTCCAGCTCGACCAGGTTGGCCTTCAGCCGGTGTATGGTCACTCCAGCCGCGGCCGCCTTGGCAGCCGCAATCTTGAGCATCGCTTCGGATAAATCAACGCCGAGGACCCAGTAGCCGCGCCCGGCGAAGGGGAGCAGCAAGCGGCCCGTGCCGCAGCCGAGATCTACAAGCCGACCCGGCGCGTGGAAGTGGCGCTCGGTGAAGCGCTGATCCAGGGTGAAGAGCGGCGAGCCAGCCAGGCTCGCGTCGTATCGGGCCGCTAGGTCGGCATCGTGCATGGAGTCCCAAAGTCCACGGGTCACGCCGGGTGGTAACTGCCAGTCGGGGAGGGGAGAAGGCATGTTCAGGTCACTTCAGAACGGGGGATCGATCGCCAACGAGTTTTCGGCCCACCAGCCCATCCATTCGCTCGCCGCCACCTGTGCTGGCCTTCCCACAGGAGATGCGGTAATCTCCAGAATGGGTTTCGCCACGCACGTGCTCGCAAGGAGACGCCGATGAAATCTCCGTTTCCGGGGATGGACCCATACCTGGAGCAGTTCTGGCCGGATATCCATGCCAGTCTCATTATCTACACGCGTGATCAAATCGAGGAGCAGCTCCCGGGCAACCTCATCGCGCGGGTGGAAGAACGAGTCCTTCTGGAGACCGAAGAAGACCCCCGTGCAATCTATCCCGACGTCAAGATCACCGAACGACCCGGTCGCGGCTCCCCGGGCGGCGCGGTCGCCAGTCAGGTCCCCGTGATGGAGCCGGTGATCGTAGAGTATTATGGGGAACCGGCCACGGAGACTTTCCTCAACATCCTCGAAGCGGGTCCGGGGCAGCGCCGCATCACGGTGATCGAGATTCTCAGCCTGGCTAACAAGTTGGCGGGTCCTGGGCAGCGCCAGTACCGCCGGAAGCAACAGGAGCTGGCGGACGCTGGTGTCAGCCTGGTGGAGATCGACCTGCTGCGCCAGGGCCGACGCGTCCTGAACGTGCCGCCGTCGCGCATCCCCGTGCGGGCGCGGACCACGTACCAGGTGTGCGTGCGCAGGGGATGGCGGCGGCAGCAATGTGCGGTCTACCCCGTCCCGCTGCGCAGCCCGCTGCCGGCGATCCACATCCCGCTGCGCCAGCAGGACGAGGATGTGCGGCTGGACCTGCAAGCCGTCCTGGAGCAAGCCTACCGCAAGGGGCGCTACTCCCTGACGATCAACTACGCCGAACCGCCCGACCCGCCGCTGACCGGCGACGACGCGAAGTGGGCCCGGGCGCTGGTCAAGGCGGCGCGGAAGAGCAAGCCGTCCTGAAAGCACCAGCCCTGGCCGACGATACGCTGCCCACCCCGGTGTTAACGCTTCCCGCCCCCCCTCGCAAAACCTTCTGGCCTCCATTCGCTAGAAAACGAAAGATTTTGCTAGATTCTACTTGACATGTGATTGGTATCCATCATATTTTAGCTAAAGTTCTCATACTTATGACAGTTTTCTTTCAAGATCGGTCCTCCAGGGTCTTAGCCGTGCTGGCTGAAAAACGCCGTCAGCAAGTACTCGAGTTGGTCACGGAGAGAGGCTTTACCTCTCTTGCGGACCTGGCCCGGGTAGTTCAGGTCTCGGAGTCCACAATCCGTCGTGACTTGGAACACTGGCAGAAGTGCGGCAAACTCAAGCGGATCCATGGCGGGGCGATGTACACAGGCGATGGCGTCACCTTGCCGCCTCTGGAGGAGCGCTCGGCCAGCCAAACCGGTGAGAAACGTAAGATCGCCCGCGCGGCTGCCAGTCGGATTCGCAATGGGGATGCCGTGCTGCTCGACGGTGGAACCACGACCTTGGAAGTGGCCCGCCTGCTGGTCGGTCGGCCGCTGCAAATTGTCACGAATAGTTTGCCGATCGCCAACCTATTTGCCAGCAGTCCCGAGACCGACCTGGTGATGCTGGGTGGCTACGTCTATCCCAGGACAGGTGTGGCCCTGGGTCCCCTGACGGTTCGCATGATGGACGACGTCCATGTACAGCAGACGATTTTGAGTGTGGGCGGCATCACGGCCAAGGGACTCTTCAATAGCAACGTTTTGCTCGTCGAGACCGAGCGACAGATGCTGCGCTGTGCCGACGAAGTGGTTGTTGTCGCGGACCATACGAAGCTGGGCAGGCAAGCCTTGGCGTTTCTGTGTGATCTGTCCGCCATTGATACGCTCATCGTCGATGCTGGCATCACCCTGGAACAACGCCGGCTCATCGAGGAGGGGGGCGCACGGCTGATCGTGGTCGGCGAGCGGGCGGAGAATGGCGCGGAAGGGTTTCATCCATGAGCACGCTCACTGTGAACCGATCGCTGGTGGAACACTTGGTGCGCGAGGCCCTCACGCGCCAAACCAGCAGTAATGGAAAGGCCAATGGCAAGCCTGGAGCGCCCCGGCTGGTGGTGAACATATCCGCTCGGCACTGCCATGTCACCCAGGAAGACCTGGAGCGCCTGTTCGGCAAGGGCCATCAACTGACGCCCTACAAGCAACTCTACCAGGACGGTTTCTTCGCGGCCGAGGAGACCGTGACCATCATCGGCCCCCGTCATCGACTGATCCCGGGCCTGCGCATCCTCGGCCCCTGCCGCGACCACAGTCAGGTGGAGTTGGCCTTCACGGACGCCGTGTCCCTGGGGCTCGACGTGCCGGTACGTCGCAGTGGCGATCATCGGGACTCGCCCGGTTGCTACCTGCTGGGCCCCGCGGGCATGATCGAGTTGCCGCGCGGCGTAATCCGTCATGAGCGCCATGTTCACATGGGGCCAGCAGACGCGGCCTACTACGGCGTCCAAGACGGCAGTCGCCTCCAGATCCGCATCAAGAGCAGTTGTTCGGCCGTACTGGAGGACGTGCTCTGTCGCATTGCGCCCAAGGCCAAGCTGGAAGTGCATCTGGATACCGACGAAGGCAATGCGTGCGACCTGCCGCATGCGACCAAGGTGGAGTTGTTCCAATGAAGTTTAGCCCTGAGCACGCGGGCGAGCACGGCGTCCGCGCTCGCCCGCGTGCTCAGGGCTAAACGGGAAAGAAAGAAAAACACCCGTTTTAATAGGGAGTAATCGGACAATGGCCGGCAATCACCTCGAAGCACTCGGCATGATCGAGACCAAGGGCCTAGTGGCGTTGATCGAAGCGAGCGACGCCATGCTCAAGGCAGCGAACGTGACACTGATCGGTTGGCAGAAAATCGGCAGCGGCCTGGTGACGGGGTTCGTCATCGGCGACGTGGCCGCCGTCAAGGCCGCCGTGGATGCCGGGGCCGCCGCCGCCGGCCGAGTCGGCGAAGTTGTTGGCGTGCAGGTCATTCCCCGGCCGCACGAAGACCTCGGGGCTATTATGCCGGTGGCTGGTAAGAAACAGGCGGCGCAACCTGCCGGAGTCAGTTGAACTCCGCACCTTCCGAATGAGGATACTCCCATGGCAACGAACAGTTTACGCAACGGCAATAACCACGAAGCTCTCGGCCTGATCGAGACCAAGGGCCTGATCGCCACCATCGCCGCCACCGACGCCATGTGCAAGTCGGCCAATGTGACGCTGGCCGGCCAGGTACAGATCGGCGGCGCCTACATCACCACGTTTGTGCGCGGCGACGTCGGCTCGGTGCGCGCCGCAGTCGATGCGGGCGCTCAAGTCGCCAGCCAGAATGGCGAGCTGGTCAGCGCCCATGTCATTCCGCGGCCGGAAGAGTCCGTGTTGGAAACATTTTTGGGGCGGTAAGTCCACGTTTAGCCGCGAGCTTCGGGCGAGCGCGGGAGCCGCGCTCGCCCGAAGTTCGCGGCCAAACGGCGAGCATTGTCATGAAGATCCTCGTCGCGAATCTCGGCAGCACCAGCTTAAAGTACCGTCTGTTCGACATGACGGACGAGCGGGTGCTGGCGCGCGGGGGCGTGGAGCGAATCGGCTCCGAGCACAGCCGCTGCTACGTGGAAGCAGGCTCCGTGCGTGAGGAAGCGCAGCTGCCTGCTCCCGATCACGCGGTTGCGGTGCGCTTGTGTCTGCGGCAGCTCTCCGAGCCGAAGCTGGCCTGTTTGCGCGATCCGTCCGAGCTGGCGGCGATCGGCTTCAAGGCGGTGCACGCCCAGGGTCTGACCGGCGTGCAGCGCGTGGATGGACGTGTGCTGGCGGCCATGGCGGCCTATGCCGAGGTGGCGCCGGCGCACAACCCACCGTATATCCGCGCCATGCGCCTCCTCGCCGAGCAATTGCCGCAGATTCCGCTGGTGGCTGCGTTCGAGACCGGCTTCCATGAGAGCATCAGTCCGGCGCAGCGCCTGTACGCAGTGCCTTTGGAATGGGCAACGCAGTATGGCATTCAGCGTTGGGGTTTCCACGGAGCCAGCCATCGCTACATTGCGGAGCGCACCGCGAAACTGCTGGGCAAGCCCGAGGCGCGGATCATCTCGTGCCATCTTGGCGGCAGCAGTTCGCTGTGCGCGATCTCGGCTGGGCAGTCCCGTGCCAATAGCCTGGGGATGAGCCCGCAAAGTGGCCTGCCCCACAATAACCGCGTCGGCGATTTTGATCCCTTCGCTTTGCCCGTGGTAATGCGGGCCACCGGCAAGACGCTGGAACAGGTTCTCGATGATCTGGCCAACCGTTCCGGCTTACTCGGATTGAGCCGCGGTAGCAATGACCTGCGCGATATCGAGGAGCAGGCCCAGCAAGGATCTTCGGTGGCCCAACAGGCACTGGATGTTTTTGTCGCCTCGGTCCGCCATTACCTGGGGGCCTATCTGCTCCTGCTCGATGGGGCCGACGCCATCGTCTTCACCGGCGGCATCGGCGAGAATTCCGCTCGGGTGCGGGCCGCTAGCTGTGCCAACCTGGATTGGGTTGGCATCGCTCTCGATCCGGCTCGCAACGAAGCCGCCAAGGGCGAGGTGCCGATCCATCGGCACAATAGCCGGGTGCAATTGTGGATCATGCCAACGAACGAGGAGCTGATCGTCGCCCGGCAGGCGCGGGCCCTGCTTCAGGCAAACCAGTGAGGGATCCATGTTCCTGGCCAAGGTCACCGGCAGCGTGGTAGCGACGCAGAAAGTTGCCTCCCTGACCGGTCACAAACTGTTGACGGTGGAGCCGCTCCGGGTCGATTCGGCTCAGCGCGATCACCTGGTCAGCACGGGTCGCACCTTTGTCGTGGTTGATACCGTGGGCGCAGGCCAGGGCGAGATGGTACTCATCGTGCAAGGCTCGAGCGCCCGGCTCACACCGGAGACAGAGAAACTACCGGTCGATGCCACCATCATCGGCATTGTGGATACGGTTCATGTCGAAAACAAGACGCTCTTCTCGGCACGCGCGTAGTGCCGCCACGCTCACGCGATGCAAGCGGCGGGCGTCACCTGGGGAATCACCATCATGCAAGTGACCGATGAACTCGTTCGCACTGTGGTCCTGGAAGTCCTCACTCATATGCGTCAGGGCCGGACCGCTCCCCCCGGCAACGGCAAGGCCCGCTCCTGGGGCGTTTTCGACGATGCAAACACGGCTGTGGCCGCCGCGGTCCAAGCGCAGAAACAGTTCGAGGCACGGGGCCTGGAAGATCGCCGCAAAGCCGTGCAGTGCATCCGCCGCGTCTGCACTGAACAGGCCGAACTGCTCGGTCGCGAGGAATTGGAAGAGACGCGCATTGGCCGACTCGTCCACAAGATCGAGAAGCTGACCGTGATCGCCGAGCGCATCCCCGGCGTGGAGTTCCTCCGCACCGAAGCGTTCAGCGGCGAAAACGGCATCGCCTTGACCGAGTATGCTCCCTTCGGCGTCATCGGCGTGGTCACGCCCGTCACGCACTCGCTGCCCACCCTGGCGTGCAATGCCATCAACATGCTCGCGGCCGGCAACGCCCTGGTCTGCAACCCGCACCCGAGCGGCGCCCGCATCGCTTGCAAGGGCACACAACTTTTCAATCAAGCGATTCACAAGGCCATCGGCATCGACAACCTGATCACCATCCTCGGCACTCCGACGCTGGAGTCGGCCCAGGCTATTTTCGACCACCGTGAGGTCAAACTGCTGTGCGTGACCGGAGGACCGGCCGTGGGCCGAGCTGCCCTCCGTAGCCCCAAGCGTGCCATCGTCGCGGGACCTGGGAATCCGCCCGTCGTCGTTGATGAAACGGCCGATCTGGAGTGTGCCGCTCGCTCAATCATCGCCGGCGCGGCGTATGACAACAATCTGCTGTGCATTGGCGAGAAAGAGGTATTCGCGGTCGCCGCCATCTTCGATGAGCTGGTGGAGGCAATGAGCCACTACAAGGCGCAGCGCCTGGAGCGTGGACAGATCGACGCCTTGACCAAAGCGGCCTTTGTGCCGGGGAGCGACGACAAGAGCAAGCTGGTGGTCAACAAGGATTTGATTGGTCAAGACGCCGCAGTCCTGGCCGAGCGGGCGGGAGTCAAAGTGCCGACGGACATGGAGCTATTGTTCGGCGAGACCGACGAGTCGCATCCATTCGTGGATCACGAACAGATGATGCCGTTTGTGCCCTTCGTGCGCGTGCCGGACGTGGACACGGCCATTGCCCTGGCGAAGAAATACGAGCACGGCTTCAAGCACACTGCCATCATCCACTCGCGCAATGTCGAGACGATTACGCGCATGGGTCGGGAACTGGATACGTCGCTTTACATCCAGAACGGACCCAGTATGGCCGGGCTGGGCAGTGGGGGTGAGGGGTATCTCAGCTTTAGCATCGCGACACCGACCGGCGAAGGCGTGACAACGCCGCTGACCTTCACCCGGCAGCGGCGTACCACCACGGTGGGGAGCTTGCGCGTTCTGTGAGATGTTTTCTAACTACGAGGCTGTAGCAGAATGT
>JBGQLF010000315.1:0-8976 GCA_041499985.1 Gemmataceae bacterium | reverse complement strand
TCGAGCGTGACGTAGGCGCCCCATTCATCCCCTTCAATGGCTTCGCTAGCCATCGCCTTGCCAGTCGGAGGTGGCGGCCCGCGAAAGTAGAACGGGCTGCCCCTGGTAGCGCTGCGTTGGAGGCACTGTAGCAGCAGGTGTGCGCGTTCCACCGCTGGGGATTGGGGTTCAGGCAATGCAGCTTTCGCCTTATCACGCGGGTCTTGCGGGACGGCACCGTAAACGCCTTCCAGTGTCTCCCGCTTTTCAGGCATGCTCTTTTCCCCTCCGGCTTTCGCCTTCAGGTGAACCTGATGACCCAGGAACGTTCCTCCGAGTTCCTCCTGATTGTGTCAGGGATTCAGCACCGCGTTCCGCGGCGCACTGTTTCCACGCATGCAGCTCAAGCATTGGCCAACGTACTTGTCACGGCACGCGGTTGCCTGCATTGGCCTTGAAGGCAACCTGTACGTTACTACGGGAGAGCCAACAACGGAACCGTCGGAAGCCGCACCAGTGTAATGGTTGAGCGTGAAACGGAGTCTTGCGAGTCGTGAGTTAGCGAGTTACGCTTCTTGCCAAGAGCCCTCTGAGGTCGAAGACGATTCTACGGGTTGTTGCGGCTGGCCGCCAGGTCTTGTTCGCGCGTGGCCTGGCGTTGGAGCTTCCTCCTTTCGCGGGCTTCATGGAGTTTGCCGTCCCGCTCGGCGAAGATCGTCTTGTCAGAAGACCGGGAAAGGGGACGCGGACCTTTATTGACAATAAAGGTCCGCGTCCCCTTTTCAACTGCTTTTCAACTGTTTATACCCCGGCAAAAGTCTTGTGTTGGCGAGATGAATTGCCGGCTCTGAGGTTTGGCGGCAACCCACAGCGAAGTTTTACTCAGCCGCTGATCCACTTGCCGTTCTGATCAAAGTTGCGGGACCGAGCAAACCCTGATGCGTTCCACACCAGGTCGAAGCTCGGACGCAGCAGAGTAGTCAGGTCAGCCGCCAGGTCTTCGATAGTGAATTCTGGTAAGGAGAGGGTGTCCCGGTCAATGACGTGCGGATTGTCGGTACAGTGATTCTCGGTTGGGATTCTCGCCCCTTTAACGCCGGTGATTGTCAGGAAGGCCCAGATCGGCGGGGTGATCCCGACCTCCTTGAAGCTGATCAAGAACCGTCGAAAGTCTTTCAACAGGGTCGGCTCCAAGTACCCGGCGAGCAGTAGCTTTCCTTCCTTGCCCTCAGAGACAACATCGGAAAGGATGGCTTCCACAACGCCGTTTCTGAAGAACTGGGTGAAGGAGCGGCTGATGTTCTCTTGGCGACCCTTGCTGAAACTCACAAGGCCATCCAGGTTGAGGCGGTGGGACCAGCCGCTACTGCCAGGACCGCTACTGCCAAGAGGAAGGAACTGAGTCGGGAACTGGGGCATGTTCCGCACCTCGAACATCTGCCGGGACCGAAATGAACTGACCGGGATTAGGTGCAGGATCAGCTTGCCCCCAGGTGAGACCGGCATCGGCGTCTCACCACGGGCAACCTGGGCCACTCGCTCTTGCCGAAAGGCTCTGATCCGCTCGTAGATCGTCTCGGACAGCGTGAACGCCCGCCGCAATTCGCTCGTATCCATTGAATACTTCCCCGCAGAACTTCGAGCCCAGAATTCGCCAAACTTCCCCTGGAAAACGACCCGATGTGGGAAGAGCAGGCTCTCTTTCACCCGGATGATAAAGACCGTGGTTCCGGTAGGCGTTGGGATGGCGTGAATGGCGAAGTCGATGCGGGGTTCGAGCCCTCGGCGGATGATCTCGTCCAGCCGGAGCTTCTCTTTGTCCACGTCAGGCACGGTGACGCCGGGGATGCCAGTCGGCAGGCCTTTGTCTTCGTCCACACCAACCAGCAGATCGCCCCCCTCAGTGTTGGCGAAGGAGGAAACGTCCTTGAGCAGTTCCCTTTTGGCCTCATCATTGCCGCCGTACAAGTCTCGCTTGTAATCGAAGGTCTTTCCCTCTGGCCATTTCTCTTGAACGAACTGGTCCAGGTCGGCGTGAGTGATCTGATCCAACGGTTTGTCAAGCATGTTGTGGGTCTCACTGCACTGTCAGAAGTTCCCGAAGGGGAGGCGTCTCGGAGGCCATCAACACCTCGGAGGCCATCGACCCCGACTTCCCGATCCGCCAGATGGGGATTCGGGAGGCGGTCGAGAAGGCTCCTGCCGAAGCCGAAGCGTGATGGAGGAATCGCATGAAGGTCTGGCTCTAAACGGTCTGGTAGTTCCGAGTGACGTCCGCATTCACGTCATCAGCGGTGTCTACATCGGTAACTTCAACGACCGGGATCTTCAAGCGCTCGAGGATTTCCCTGGTGAGTCGTCTGACATCGTCATGGAGTGCTTTCGCCGACCCGCCGTACTTCTTGTCGATGGTCTTGGATAAGTCTTTCAAAGTGTCGTCCAGCGCATTCAACGCCTCGACTGAGTAGCTAAGTTCGGCGTCCTTGCTGAACAGCTTCGGGATGTTCCTTCGTTGCTCCAGGCGGGTCAGCACGGCCTTGGTACGCCGGTATTCGTTACTCGTCCGGGTCTGACAGCGGCTGAGGACTGTGCCCAGCCCCTTTATCTTCCTATTCGTCTGCTGGAAGATTTGTCGGAGCAGACGCCTGGGACCGTCGATGTCCCTAGCCGCCATTCGGTTCGGCTCGATGGGGAGGAGCCACCAGTCAGAGGCCACGATGCCGTTCTTGGTTATTGGGCCTGTGTTGGAAGCCGGGAAGTCAATCAAGCAAATGTCGAATTCCTCCTGGACCACTTTCAGTGCGTTCCTCAGCAACCCCCAGCTAGCGGTCTGTTGCGAAACCGGCGTGAGGTTAAGACAATCTTCCAGGTCGTGCCAGGCTTCCCGGTCGGAGGCGAGCACCGATAGCGACTGGAGGTACTTGTATTTCCCCTTCTTCTTAACCATCGGCCTTTCAGTCAGGTAGGACAGCACGTTGCTCGCCCTCTGGTTCCGCTCGATGGTGTCGAGAAGCAGTCTCCCGAGCGAAGCCTTCCTCTGGAGGGCCGTAAGAAGGCGATCCTCGCCGAGCAGACCGATAGTTGAGCTCTGCTGTGGATCAAGGTCAATGACCAGTACTCACTGATCGAAGACTGAAGAGAGGAAATCTGCCAGAAAGATCGTGATGGCGCTTTTTCCCACGCCTCCTTTGAGGGCGAAAACGGCGACGGTCTGCATTGCTTGTTCCCACACCTGATTGACAGTGACGGATTCCGCCCAGTCCCCGCCCGTCCTTTTCATTGCATTTGGGCAACGGACCTCCCTTAAGCATAGGTCATCCTTTACGCTGCTGGAGAAACCGCCAGCCTTCTTGCCCCAAGAGGTCTTCAGTTTTTCTGTCCTCACGCTGAACACTTTGGTCAGAGTGGCAAACCGGTAGACAGAGGTGGGTGTAGAACGCAGCAACGAGTCAATGGCGAAGCGCTTGGATCATGGCAATCGAAAGGCAGCTGCGAGAAGACACAAAGCCGACATGCTCCGTCTCGACCCATTCAGGGTGAGCGGACTGGGAGGAGGGCGGTTCCACGGCTCCGATGGCAGGCCGAGTGTCCCTTTACGATCTGGGGCGAGCTTTCCATCCAGCCACCGTTCCCCCGCCTCAAAACACCCAACTCGTTTCTCCCTAAGGAGCCAACGGGGGACATCGTGATATTGCCAGGAGAACAGCGTAGATTCTACATCCCCGGGCGTTGGTTCGCTGGCGCGGCGCGGGGATCAACTGTGAGGACGTAAACTCGATTCCAGCCCCAACGACACCGCCATCCTTCTTATCCAGTCCTCCGCACCGAACGGCGCGCCCTGGTTTCACGCTCTGGCGTAAGCCGCGCGCTTGGGACGAGCCGGCTGTCCCTGCACGCCCGAAGCGCGCGGCTAGGTGTGGAGGCTAGGCGCCGCAGCAACTCCTGGTAGCGTGCCCGTTGGCGGAGGCGAGCAAGTGTTTGGTCCGCGCACGCGGCGCATCGAGAATCGCCTCAAGGCCATAGCGTTTATAGCGCTGGCACAGCCGCCACACGGTGGTGCGGTGCTGCTCCAGGTGCTCGGCGATGGGACCGACGCGCTCCTGCCAATGCATTGCCAGGAGAATGCGCGCCCGGCGGGCTACGCGTTGTTCGGTCTTGCCACTGCGCACAAGTCGTTGCAGCGCCGTGACGTGCTCGTGTGTTAGGGTGATGCCGACTGGCTTTCGTCCTCTCATGGGTCCTTCTCATCTGAACTGGAGTGCCCGGTATCCCGCGCCGCTTCGCGCCGGCTACTGTCTGCCGACTAGCCGGCCGCACCGATCGAGGAAACATTTTCCGCCGCTCGCGGACGGAATCGGGATCGTCGGAGTCGCCCGACGATCGGTCCGACACCTCTAGTTTCGCGTCGAGAAGAGTGCGAGAAAATGGCTTTGGGACTGGTGGCCCTTCGGCAGGGATGACTCGCCTATGCACGGGGATGAATGGGCAGGCGGCTCGGGCGGTCCCGTCGGCTTGGTTGCAGCAGGAGGCCAGCTGCGGCCTACGGCTTCCGTGCATGCAGCGGCCCACGCCTCTCAGCGCAACGGTATGCCGGCGGGAGCGTTCTCGTCGGGAGTCCTATTGGGAAGGACGTGGTCGCTGGCTTGGCGGAATGGAATGGCCACGGTGACCACCAAGCCACGGCTGGGATGATTGCACATCTCAAACCGATGCGCTGCTCCATAAAGCTGCTCCAACCGAGCGCGCGTGTTGGCGACGCCCACTCCCTGGCGCAGGGGCGGATGGGGATAATCAACCAGGCCAGGTCCATCGTCTTGTACTTGCAATACCAGCGTCGTGCGCACCCGCTTGGCACGGATCTCGATGCGCCCGGGTTCCGAGCGCGGCGCAATACCGTGCCGGATAGCGTTTTCCACAAGCGGCTGGAGGATCAGGTTGGGAATCCGCGCCCGCAGCGTCTCCGGATCGACCACGATGCGCACCCGCAGGCGTGGCCCGAGACGCGCCTGCTCGATCTCCAGGTACGGCTTGATGAATTCCAGCTCCTCTTTCAGGGTCACTTCCTGGGTGTTGGCCATTTCCAGCGTCGCCCGCAGCAACTCGCCCAGGCGGGCGATCATGCGGTCGGCGACATCGACATCCTGATGCATCAGGGCCGAGATGGCGTGCAGCGTGTTGAACAGGAAATGCGGGTGCAGCTGCATCTTCAGGAGTTGGAGTTGGGCCTGTGCCAGCCGGGCCTCGAGTTGCGAGGCCCGAAGCTCCCGTTCACGATACTTCTGGTAGTAATCAAAAGCCCGGCCAACGCCGACGATGACCCAGTAGATCAAGGCATAGGTGAAAAACTTGGCCGTGCAGTAGACCTGGAACGATTCGAGCACGGAATGGGGAATCGCCGATTGGCCTTGTAGCAGCCAGGCGGTCGGCAAATCGAAGGCGAGCTTGAGCAGCACAAAGACCGTGCACAGCCCCAGGTGGATGATCGACCAACGGAGCCAGCGCCGCGGCTCGAAAGGAAAGTGCCGGCCAATGGGAAAGATGAACGGCGCCAGCAGGGCCCAGAGATACCAATCGGCCAATCCCGACGCTAACGCCAGGTGCCAGGTGATGCACTTGCCGCGATAGTAGTTGAGGAACAGGTAGAATTGGCTGCCGTCGATCAGCCCCAACAGCGTCCAGAAACCAAAGATAAGGCCCCATCTCATCCAACGGCGCTGAAGGATATCTTCCGGATGTACGTCCATTGCTTCGGCTCGTGTTTCGGTTTACGGGGCGGCACCCGGGATCGCGACCGTCTCCGTACACGATTGTAACCAACGCGAGTGTGGGCGGCGCTCTTTTTCCTCTCAGACCGGGGAATTCGGGAATTCGCTGCGTCACCTTTCTTGTCGAGCCGCGAGCGTGCGCCCCGGGGCGCCAAGCAAGAGCAACATCCTTGGGTCTTCGTGCGTAAGGGAATTGGTTGCTCGCAGCGCGAACCTGGAGACCCATTCGGCATCCTATCAGCAGGGGCCCCTTGCCGCGGCGTTTCCCAAAACCGGCCACAGCGGTTGGAACCGATTGGCCTCGACCCGACTCCTGCCCAGGATCACTACCCGAGGTGTCGATCGCATCATGTGCCCCGTTGGCCTTAGCAAGGACATCCCGATCGGGTCCCTCCTGTTCCCAGTCGGGGACCTTTGGCAAACCCGTCTCTTGACAGGCGCACCCGACGCCGTTCTAATACCTAAAACTTTAGGTTTTGCTCTGGCCATCCTTCTACCGCCTTCCCTTTTCCGGACCAGGACCTTCTTGCCAGGAACTGGGGCTAGATGACCATCCAGGACGGGCTGGCATGGCTTTCCGAAAACCCGCCTTTTGCCAGAATACTCTTACAGTGGACGACGAATTAGGGGTGACGCTTGGACCTTTTTACCGTAAATACATGGCGATCGTCAGAAGAAGCCAACCAGGGGGCGCCGGTGAAAATCCGAGCTTTGATCGTGGACGACGAGCCACTGGCCCGCCAGCGCCTGCGGGCGCTGCTCGAGAGCGAATCGGATATCGAGGTGGTCGGCGAATGTACCGACGGCCAAGAAGCAGTGGCCGCCATCCGCGAGCACGCGCCGGATCTCCTCTTTCTAGACGTGCAAATGCCCAAGCTGGACGGCTTCCGCGTCCTGGAAACGATCGGGCCGGAACAGATGCCGGTCACCATCTTCGTCACCGCTTTCGACCGCTACGCGTTGCGCGCCTTCGAAGTTCACGCCCTGGATTATCTGCTCAAGCCGTTTGATCGCAAGCGCTTCCAAAAAGCCATGGGCCGTGCTCGAGCGCAGCTCCAGACCGAGCAATCCCGCGACGTGGATCCGCGTTTGCAAGCGTTGGCGGAAGGTGTCCAGTCGGGGCGCCGGCCGCTGGAACGACTTGTGATCAAGGCGGGGGGACGCGTCTTCTTTTTGCGGACCGATGAGATCGACTGGATCGAAGCGGCCGGCAACTATGTCCGAGTGCACAGCGGCGGTGAGGCGCATCTGCTGCGCGAGACCATGAACGGACTCGAAGCCCGACTCGATGCCACGAAGTTTCTCCGCATCCATCGTTCCACCATGGTTCATGTCGAACGCATTCAAGAGCTCCAGCCCTGGTTCCACGGCGACTACGTCGTGATTTTGCGCGACGGTACCCAACTCACCTTGAGCCGAAGCTATCGCCAAAGGCTCCAGGAGTTCTTCGGCGACACCCTGTGAACCCTGTCGCGCCTCATCCCGGATGGCCCGCGCATGGTCCCAAACCCCGTGCCGCCTGGTCCCGCGTTCCACTGCATTCACCCCAGCGTTGAGTCGCTTGGTCCCAAGATCATTTCATCTGTCACAACCACTTGTAATCTGAGCCCGAGCGACCTTGGCATAGGCTGCTGGTCCGGATTCCGCACGAGGCTCTCAGCACGAACCCAGGCCGGGTCCTCCGCCCGAACAACGTCAGCCACCAGGGACGGTGCTTTCATGATGGAGTTTCATCGGGATGCCTGTTGGGTCCCGAGTCTTGTTGCGGTGCTCCGAGCCCTGTAGTGCCACTACTGGTGGGGAGGAAATCATGGTGCGTTTGCCGCGCCGGCCCGGGTTTACCTTGATTGAGCTACTTGTGGTGATCGCCATCATTGCCGTCCTGATTGGCCTGCTGCTTCCGGCAGTGCAAAAGATCCGGGAGGCGGCCAATCGCATCACCTGTACCAACAACATGAAACAACTAGCGCTGGCGGCCCACAATTATCAGGACAGCTATCAAAGCCTGCCGCCGGGCATGGACAAGCAGCATGTCGGCTGCCTGGTCTTCTTGCTCCCGTTCATCGAACAAGATGCTCACTTCAAGAACTTCTCCTTTCGGCCCGACAAGTACGCCTTCTACTATGATGATCCGCTCGACGTCGCCCAGGTACAACCGATTCCGCGGCCGCCGGCTCTGTACGGCACGGAGGGGGCGATCAAGACCTTGGTGTGTCCGTCCGCTATTGCACCCGACACGATCCAGTATGTTTATCTCTGCGCGAATTACGGCCTCAAAGATCTGGATTTCAAAGCCGGGGCGCCCAACCCGAGCCATATCTTCGACACTCCCCCGTGGTCCCAGGTCTACGGCAAGACGAACTATCTCGGCGTGGCCGGCTATCCCGGTACCACGGTCCCGGTGACAGGAGGCGGCACGATCCCGAATCGGTTCCGTGCCCTGTTCGCCTACAATTCGCAGAATTCGCTGGCCCGGGTGCCGGACGGCACCAGCAATACCCTGCTTTTCATGGAGTACGCCGGAGGCTTCCGCAGTGGCAATAGCTTTGGTGGCTGGTATGGAGCGGCCTGGGCCTGGGGCTTTGATTATGTCGCGTTCGGCCTGTGCCCCGATCCGAACAATAGCAATTGCCCTGCGCCGGGCGGCCCCGAACTGGGGATCAGCCGGTTTTGTTTCGGCAGTCTACACGCCGGCAACATCCTGCAAGCCGGTTTTGCTGACGGTTCCGTACGCCAAGTCAAGCCGGGCATCAGTGCCAACCTGCTGTTTGCGTTGGCTGGCTTCAATGATGGCGACGTGATTGTCCAGGATTGACGGCACCCGCTCGCCCCCAATACAGAGGAATTCTCATGACGCGCTGGGTGAATGGGGCGCTGATCATCTTGCTGTTGCTGATCCCCTCGGGGATCAGTTGCAGCAGTCAGAAGGAGCCCAAGCTGAAGGAGACCCCCGGACAGCCCCAGCTCCGGCTCCTGACACCCGGCGACCGCGGGGCGCCTCAGGAGAAGAGTATTCACCGCTAGATTATTTCGCTTTCTCCGCCAAGCCCACGCATTGCGATGCGTGGGCTTTTTTGCGCGCTCAGCTTGCCTACTGCACTTTCCGCGATCTTGGCATGGTCAAAACGGATGCAGATACGATTAATAACCGTAAAAGCATGAGCGCGCACCGCGACCGGCGCGGCCGACCTGACGGGCCTTCTCGCCCACGGCGCGGCCGCTGGATGGCCCG
>JBGQLF010000314.1:0-8991 GCA_041499985.1 Gemmataceae bacterium | reverse complement strand
GGCGGAACTCCACGGTGAACGGCGTGATGCTCTGGACGTTGCCGCTCTGGTCATTGAAGAGGACGACAATGTTCCCCGCGCCCTTGACCCGGCCGGAAGGAGCGCGCAGGCCGCTGTACCCGTTGTGCTCGATCGCCGCCCGCCCATCCTTCAAGTGGTTGTAATCCTGGGACGGGTTGACGATGAGCGAGGGGAATATCTGCATGGCGGGAGCGTTCGCCGGGCTCAACTCGAAAACATCGGGGATGGCGGTCTTAAAAACGATTTCCTACAGCACGAACGTCTGGGCGAACGGCGGCAGCACTCCCGTCAGATGGAAGCGGTCCATCGCGGTGAGCACCTCGCGGTGGAAATAGAACATCCGCTCGGCGAAGCACGCCTCCAGGTTCTCGGCCAGGTAAACGGTCGTTACGCCGGGGTGGTTGTAGCGCGCCCCGTGCCGGCTCTTCCGCGCACCTTGGCCGTTCACCACGCTCTTGTGCAAGGAGGTCCTGGCGGTGCGGAAGGAAACGTCGGTGATGCGGAAGAAGGGGGTGCCTGCTGCGATGGTAAGCGCTAATCCTGGGATGACGGGCATGGCACCTCTTGTTCAGGGGTGAGAGAAGGCGCGCCAAAGCGGAACGACGTAACCCAGAAGTTGACGTCGTCCACGGCGCCGGGGCCGTGCGTCTCGAGGTAGGTCTTGATGGACGAGCCTGCCCAGGGCGGCGCCTGGCTTGCCCCCAGTTGGCGTGAAGCGGCCGACGGGACGTGTTCGAGCAACCGCCGGGCGCGGCCCGAGTCGAAGTTCACGAAGGAAAGGATGTGCATCATCATTTCCCACACCTGCCGCAACCCGAGCAATTCTCCGCGAGGCAGGGCAGCCCGATGCTCCTTCCAGCGCCTGAAGATTTCCTCGTCTGTCCGCAGTAGCCTGGCGAAGAACGGGTCGTCGAGGCTGACCTCTGCCTCGAGCCACTGCACGCGAGAACGCAGCGCGTCTTCGCTGTCTTCCTGAAAGTAGTCCGGGACAGGTAGCGTGAGCATCCGACCCCTCCTCTTCAGTTCATTCGGAGCGGAAGCGCCTATTTCATTGTCCGTTCTGGCTCGCGCCACGTCAACCGCGGTTCTTGCGGGGCTTGCGAGGAAGTGCCATCATTTGGGCCGACGTTGTGCAAATCAGGCCTGTGGACCCAGCCGCAACCGATCTCGCACTTTCCCTCCTGGACAAGCCGGAACAGCCCGGCCGCGTGGTCGTTGTCCATGTGTGAGCAGACCAGGTGGTCGATCTTCTTCACCCCCCGCCGCTGGAGAAAGCTCGTAGCCGTCGCGGCGTCCTTGGCGTAGCCGCCGTCGATCAGCATATACGTCGGCCGCCCGTTCTCCCAAAGCGTGACGAGCAGGGAGTCAGCGTCCCCGAGTGAGAGCATGTCGATCTCGATGCCGTTGAACGCCACGTGTCCTCTCTCCGACCACGGCCTTCACTGGCCGCCCTTGGTCTGGCTCGCTCTCCACCGCGGCGTGCGGAAGGTCAGGTAACGGCCTACGGCCCGCCAGATCTTCCGCCGGTGGCTCGTAGGCAGCGCATCGGAGAGCTTGGCGTCCTCGCACCAGCCGCCGTGGGGCCAGCAGAAGGGCGCGCCGATGATGGGGCAGAGCGCCGGCGCCCGCGAGCGCAGCGCCGTGTCCGCGAGCGAATAGCCGTGGTTCACGAGGCAGGCGATCTCCCCCTCGGTGAATGGGTCGAAGTCGGTCCGGACCTCGTGCAGTAGGCCGCGCACGCCGGCCCCGTAGCCCGTGGCCCCGCAGGAAGGGAAATCCTCAATGAGGGTGTGGAGCGTCCAGAGGGCCCCCGTTTTCCGCCCGCTCGCCAGCTTGGCGACGAGCCAGCGCTTCCGCACGGCCCCCACCTGCTCCATGCTGATGTCGGCCGCGCGCCAGAGCCGCGAGACGAGGCTCTGGCCGCTCTTCTTCACCGACTTGAAGGGCCTTCCGGCGTCGGAGACGATGAGCGTCTTGTATTGCCTCCAGACTGGCTCGACGCCCAAGTTGTCGTAGACGCCGCCGGCGGTCAGCAGCAGAGGCGACTCAGGGTGGTTGTGCCCCTTGTTGCCGCGCTTCTGCGAAACGACCCGATCCTCGCCCCACGGATCGAAGCGCGAGAAAGCGCAGTCCTTGAGCAACGGCAGGCGCAGGGCGCTGAAGCCGGGGGTGAAGGCCGAAGACGCCGCCACGACGTCACTGACCCGGATGTGCCCGGCGTCGCAGTAGCCGACGTAGAAGTCCCCCATCCGCGCCTTCGGGCCACCGTGGAAGTGCCAGCAGGCCCCGGTGAGGACGTTGGTGGCGCAGAAGACGAAGCGGGGGCCATTCACCCTGGGTTCCGGCAACTGCGACAGCGTCCGCCCAAAGAGCGGCTCGTACTCCTGGGCCAGGAAGTTGGCCGAGACGGAGAACCAGTCTCTCAAGAGGGCGGGCCAGCGCAGGGGGTTCAGCCGGGTGCCGAGAAGGAGCGGCGTGCGCAGGTCGTGGGCGCAGAAAGACCGGATGGGGCCGCCAACCACCTCATCGAGGTTGGTGAACGTGCCATCCGCCCCCAGCTTGAGCTGTGACCAGCGCGTGGCCAACACGGCGTTCAGGATGCTGCCACCGGACACGCTCGTGATGGTGGATAGCTTGGCCAGCACGCCCAGTTCGTTGAGACGTAGGATCGATCCGAGGTGGAAGAGGGTGGCCCGAAAACCCCCGCCCGAAAGGCAGAGTGCCCAGCCGAAGTCCTTTTCCGGCCTTTGCGGTTTCACTTCCCCGGAGCCCACGACCTGATTCTGTTCATCGACCATGCGTTTCCCCGATCAGCGCATCTCGACGCCCCAGCCCCCGGTGGGGACCATTTCGCCCAGGAACCAGCTGGAACCGCCGCGCTCGCCGACGATCGCCATCAGGGCTGGCAGCCCCGCGTCCGACATGTGCTCCGTCAGCCAGGTGAAGACCTTTAGGTCATCCCCGCTCGGCAGCGTGGGGCACTGGTCCGGGTGGCTGTGCCATTCACCGACGTATTCGAGCTGGCCGCCGCTGGCGTCGAAGATCTCGTTCACGTGCCTCCGCAGCCCATCGCTCCCGCGGATGTACAGCGTCGGCCATTCCTTGCTGTCCGGGGGCGACGGGATGGTGTCGAGGACATGGACGACCAACTTCTCCAGGTCGAACGTGCCGATCAGCACGCCTCCGGTTTCCTTGGGCAGTTTCGCCGCCCTGAGACCGGCGAGCTTCGCGAGAAGCCCATCGTCAAGGGCAAGAGACCAGCCCCAGATGTCACGCTTCTGCGAGCCGTTGACGGCGACCTCCACCGGCGTGACGGACAGGCTCCGCATGTCGCAGCGCCACACCCGGATCGAGGCATCGTCGGAGGCCAGCGCACGCCGGACCGCCTCAGAGGCGATCCCAGCGTGCAGCGCCACCAGGTGGCCCGGCATCGTGGCGGTGATGTCGCGGCAGGATCGGCCGTAACGCAGTCTTCGGGCATTCGCCGCTAGGTGCCCCTTCAGCCGCTCGTCGCGGGCGGCGGCCCGGTGATACTGTCCCTCCAGGGCCTGCAGGGTCAGCATCCGCGCCTTGTCCTCCGCCAGGACGACAAGGTCAGTCCCCTGCGGGTTCAGGAAAACCGATACGCGGCGGGCCGTGGATTCGGCGCGGGCGATGCGCCGGGCCACGGGTACCGAGGCGGACATGGCTGGCTGCGGAGATTCTGGCCAGCAGCCCCCAGCGCACAATGACCTGCTGATTCTGGACGCGGATCGGGACCAGCATGTGGCCTGGTGGCCGCGAATGCCGCGTGCCGGCCCTCAGTGGTCTCCTGGTCGTCGATAATGCTGTGTCGCACGCGGCGGAGGTCGAGAGCCTCCGTGCTCACCTGCGAGCCGCGACGGGATGGCAAGCGTTGTTACTCCCCATCGGAAACGGGGAGCTGGCGGCTCTCAAGCCTATTCCATGAATTGTCGCCGTTTGGCGCGGGGCCAGTTTGCTTGCGGAAGTGAGATCCTGTTACCGATGTTGCTACACATATTGACTGAAAAGGCGATGTCTGCGTGATACTTTCTGCTGAGGCAAGTTCCGTAAACTGTCCCCGCATGCCCGTCTCTGCCATGACCAGGTTGGATCCAATGCAGACTGATCACCCGACAGGCTTGATATGCTTGCTATGCTTAGCGATCGTGGAGCTGAAGAACCCACCGCAGTTCTGCTGTTCTTTGCAATCCGTGCATTCGGGCAAATACTCGTTCTTCCAGTCGCTGATGGACTTTCGCGCGAAGCGCCATGCTCTCCTATCCAAGACACATAGCTGGTGGTTATAGATCGAGGTATTAATCCGATAACTATCCAGCAGGTTCACGGCCGCCCACAGTTCCTGCCGATAATCCCAGGGGTCAATCCAGAGTTCGGGCATATTCGCCCTGGTGAATCCGGTGATTTCCAGTCCCATCAGCGCCACGTGGTCAACAAAGGTAAGGTTCCTGGCGATGAATTCCGCCAGCTGCGGCAGGCGCCGATAGGTTTGCTTGTGCAGCACCACCCGTATCTCTACCCGCTGATCCAGACGCTTCAGGTTCAAGATTCCCCGGATCGTCTCATCGAAGGCGTTGGCGGCTTGCACAACGTAATTATGAATATAAGACACATCGGAATACAGAGGAATCCCAACCATCATGTCAAGATGGCCTATCGCAGCGTACTGACCAGCAAAGCCTGCGTCCATGAAGCGCCGCCCATTCGAAAGGATATGGACGCCGGTGCGCGGCAAGTAATTCTTGCAAGCCTGAAGTATCCTGAAGAAGTCGTCGCCCAGTAACGTTGGCTCTCCTCCCGTGAAGCCGATTTCTTTCGTCGCGGGGTCGATCAGGAGAATCGTGTGCAGAATCTCCTCGACGATCCACGAATCATCGATGTCCCGTGGAGGCTGGGAACACATCAGGCAGTAATGGTTGCATCGCTCCGTGAGGAGGAAACTGTTGTGCTGTGAAGTACGCCGATAGAGCACGCGGACCGATTTGTCGCGCGGGCTGATGCGGATGATGTCGCCGTCAGCCAAGTACGAGTAGGATGCTGGCAACGAGATGACCGGAACACCTACGTTCGCTCGCTCAATTGCCCCGCCGTCCGCAACAACGGCCACATAGCAGGCAAATCCCTCGGGCAGCTCGGCCCGCGCATCACGGATCAAGAATCCATTCTTCTTCCTGAGCGGCCGGGGCAATGTGCTTTGCTCCGACAGGCGCACAATCGCCCGCTCCTGGAATCCTGCGGCGGTCGTTGGTTCCGCATAATGCCCGGCAAGGGTCAGCATAGCGCACCTAGGCCCTGATCCAGCGGTAGAAGATGGCTTTCGTCGCCGCGTCGTCTTGCATCAGGGTGATGAGCCTCCTGAAAATCGCCATGTTCCGGTGGCAGAACTCCGAAGTCGGTTTGTGCCCTACATAATCCTTCTGTGTGGCGTGGTGGAACACCGGGTCGGCGCCGCAATACGGCTCGAAGGCGCATTCGCTGCACATTGGAGCGCTGGAGGAAAACGAGGCCTCCAGGGGTTCGAGGAGCTTCTCGGAAGTGAAAATATCCTCGTAGGAATCCTTGGCCAGATTCCCAATGCAAAACGTCTTGTCCTTCATTTCCGCCAGCATTCTCCCTTCGTCCGAGGCATACACGTCCCCGTCGTAGTTATACACAACGGCGGCGACGCCTATCCCGGCGGGGTTCATCAAGTCCACGTAGCCCGTGCTGAACGGGGTGAGCATCTTGGTGAGGATGAGCGAAGCATAGTGCTCAGCAAAGGGGTAGCCGTCCTTGTTGATCTGAAGGATATAGTCCAGGCCGGCGAAATAGAATTTCAGCCACTCGTCCGCGTTGTATGCCCGGTAGTACTTGGTCTTGATGGCGAATCCATAGGGCGACAAGGGACGCAGGAATATCCCATCCATTTCCTGCTCAAGGTATTCGTCGATGATCTCTTTGACGCGCCCGAGGCTGGCGCTGGTCGTGGTCATCAATGCGGACACGCGGTCGCGGCCCAGAACCGCCCGCGCACGTCGAATGCCGGCGATAGTTCTCTCGTAGCTATCGCCGCCCGGACGAGGCCGGTTGCTGTTATGCAGGTCCCTCGGCCCATCCAGTGAAGTGGAAATGAGGCCATGATGGGCTTTGCAAAATTCGAGGATGTCGTCCGTCACGAGCGCCAGGTTGGTGGCGATCACAAACCGCAATTCCCGCTTCTCGACGAGGTTGATTTCCTCGGCGCGCTGGGTGATATAGCGTATCAGCTCGAAATTCAGTAGGGGCTCGCCGCCTTGAAACTCAATGGTAATGACCGGCGAAGGGGAACGGAAGGTCATGGCCAGCGCCTTATCCGCGGTTTCCTTCGCCATGTCAAAAACCGGCTTGTGATCGTTCCTCCTGGATACCTGACAGTACGGACAGGAGTGCTCGCAGCGCAAGGTGACGACGAAAATGTGCAGGCCCGTGAACTCGGATAGCCGGTGCATCCTGGTGCGCAGCTTCAGAGGCAGGAGATCCAAGGCAACCGTGGAATCGCCGTCTATCAGAAAGTGTTTGGATTTCAGGTTCTGATAGGGCTCGGACTCGGGATCGAGGCGATGATGCACGAAGCGTTCGATGTCCTGCCGGTCTAGGATGAGAAACTCGCCAGCCTGATTGGTCAGCACATACTGATGATCTCGGAGCCGCGTGAAATTGAACGGCAGCAGCCGGTAGCCTGCGGCCAGAGACTGTTGATAAACCTCGATTGGCTGGAACTTACTCACAGCTTTGCAGTCCTGTCTTGGAGAAGACATGCGCGAGGATCAGGTTGCGCATCGGGGCAGTTTCGGCAGCAATGCTGCGGCGCAAGTCTTGATCCAGAACTTCATTAGTGAAAGCGTGAACGGCGCTTTCCAAGTCGGTGGCCTTGCCACTGGAGAGCGGGGTCATCTGGCAGATGATGAAATCCTGGTCAGGCAGGAAATTGAACGCAAATTCTGCGGTGAAGCGGTAGGCGGCGCGCTTGATCGTATCAAGACTGTACGCACGGGCCGAAAACCGTACTTCGAGGGGAGTTGCTTGCATGGGAGTCCAGGGCCGGCACCTTAATATGCACCTGAATAATGCGACCGGTGACTGTGATGGCTGGCGTGGCTCGCATGGGAGGTATGACTAGCAGCGCTGTCAGGCGTAACGTGCTGCTGACTACGTGTGAGAACAAACGCTGCGTCCTGATTTGGCGCGGCAGACGCCCAGGCCTGCGAATTTGGCCCAGGAGTATTGGCCGGTAGACCGGCATCGGCCGAGGCAGTGTTGAGCAATGCGGCAAGCGAGAAGGCCAACGGTGCTAGGAACTGACGCTTCTTCACAATTCGTCTCCTTGTGCTAGTCCGCAGGTTCTAACTGACGACTGCGGTGTGTCTTGCGCTCTGGCCAGCGCTTGTCGGCGTCTATGGCCAACTGTCTCTCACCACGTGCCCCTCTGCAGTGCGGGAACGTGGGAGGCCACGGCAGCCGAGTTGGTCACAACTAACTTCCTGAAGCATAGCATTGAATTGTGCGCGAGGCGTGATTCCCGGTCGAGACGACCCGTCGCTCTGGATGCACATCGCTGGCGAGGCAGTCGGTCAGGATGAAGATCGCCGTTCTGCCTGGCGGTTAGCCCATGGAGCAGTCCCACCATTGCTGGATGCAGCTGTTTTTGTGCCAGCGTGAAACGCAAGGCTTTTGCCCATTGGCTGGTCCTCTGCTGCGGCAGCTGAAGCTGTCGGGCTTGGGCGAGACGCACCACGTTGGCGCGGGCGATGATCAGGAGACGCTGGGCGTTGGCATCGCCGCGGCGCCGGTTCCAGCCTACGGGCATTCTGTTGAACAGGGCGACGACGTCGGTCCTCGTGTGCGCCGGATAACCCCTCACTATGTTCAATTGGTTCAAGAAGTCCAACCCGCCATCAAGCGACACGTGAGATCGCCAACGGCATGTTGAGGGCCACCGACCCAACGGTCATCAGTTCAAGCCTCCACCTGATCGTAACGATGCCACAGCTTCGGACGTTTTGTTAGCGGTAAGGCCGCTTTCCGCAAACATCCGAACCCATATTCTCCGCGTAAGCCGCCGAGTTTCCTGCAGGATTCCTACGGCCGCTGGCTCCGGGCTACCAGCGAGAGGCGAACCTCGGGTGCTGCCGCGTCGTCCTTGTCGGGTATAATCAGTGGGAAAGACCGTCAACTGCGCCACTGGGGAACGTGTGATGCTCTTAATCGACAGCCAGCAGTACCTCGACCTCTACCGCATGCACACTGGCAAGCAACTTCTCAGGCCGCTGGCGGCGGTCAAGGACCGGGTGTTCATCACCGCCCAGATCGCCGACGAAGTGAGCCGCAACAAGCTGGAGATCGCATACAACTTTCTCATCGGCCTGTTCAAAGGCCTAGAGCAGGAGTTCAAGGCGATCGACAAGGGCGTTCCCGAGCACCTGTTCAGCGAGCCAGTGACAAGCGACCTGCGCGCCAAGTTGAAGACAATCCGGGAGGAGATCAAGGGGATGCGGAAAGCCGCCGACCAGGCGGTGACGGACCTTCTCCAGCAGATCAGCCGTTCGGAAGATGAGGTGTCACGGGCGCTGGCTGAGGTATTCGCCCGTGCCATGGATGCCAATCCGCAGGAGCTGGAGCGCGCCCGCGCGCGGAAGGAACGCGGACGGGCACCGGGCAAGCCGGAGAACGCGCTCGGCGATCAGATCAACTGGGAGCAACTGTTAAGCAACGTGGAACGGTGGTCACAGGTGTGGATCATCTCGCGCGACGGCGACTACTGCCACAAATACGCGGACGCGGTGGTGCTCAACCCAGCGCTGCACCAGGAGCTGATGAAAAAACGCCCGGGCATTATGGTGCACTGCTTCACGGAGATGGAGAAGGGCTTGCGGAGTTTTGCCGTAGCGAACCCCATGCCCGAGCTGAAGCTCCCGACGCTGGAAGATGCGG
>JBGQLF010000313.1:0-9000 GCA_041499985.1 Gemmataceae bacterium | reverse complement strand
AGGCCGGCCAGCGCCTGGCGCAGCACCTTGGCCTCGTCCGTCCCGAGCGACGACGGCGTGATCGAGGCATAGAACTCGTCGGCTTCGTGTTGGCGCAGACGCAGCACACGGTCGAAATCGATTCCGAAGGGGCCGCCACGGTTGCCGTCTGCCTGGGTCCAGACAGCCGGTGCTGCATCACTCAGCCGTAGCCGCAGAATCCGGGATTCGCCGGCTCCTACGGTGAGTGAATAGCAAGCCGATGCCTTCGTTCCCTTCTTCGCCGGATTCACCGCCTCCGGACGACCGTGGACGAGGTAATCGTTGATCCCGTCCTTCACGTAGGGCGTGCGGTTGGGCGTACCGAAGAGGCGTTCGGTGTTGGTTTCGTTCTCCGTGAACAGCAGCGTCGCAGTGCCTTCACAATACAGATAGCGCTCGCCCAGGCTCGAGTGCGAAGCAGCAATCACCTGGAAGCCGTCTGGGGAGGCTGCCTGCGTGAGCTGCGGGCCCAGGGCGGCGGGGACCCACCAGAGGTTACGGAACCAGATCGTCGGCAGCACGTGCAGCGAAGCCGGCTCGGGGCCGCGGTTATAAACGCTGATCTGAATCAGCACGTCCTCGGGCGACGCCTTGGCGTACTCGACGAACACGTCAAAGTAGCGGTCCTGATCGAAGATGCCGGTGTCGATCAGCTCATACTCCAACTCATGCCGGCCGCGGCGCTGGTTGGTCTCTACGAGATCGCCATAGGGATAGGCCGACTGGGGATACTTGTAGAGGTACTTCATGTACGAATGCGTCGGCGTGCTGTCGAGGTAGAAGTAGTACTCCTTGACATCCTCCCCGTGATTGCCTTCGCTGTTGGTGAGCCCAAACAGGCGCTCCTTCAAGATGGGATCCTTGCCGTTCCACAAGGCCAAGGCAAAACAAAGTCGCTGCTTATAATCGGAGATGCCGGCCAGGCCGTCTTCACCCCAGCGGTAGGCGCGGGAGCGTGCCTGGTCGTGAGTGAAGTAGTTCCAGGCATCTCCGTTGTCGCTATAATCTTCGCGCACGGTCCCCCACTGCCGCTCACTTAAATAAGGACCCCAATGTTTCCAGAGAATCCCCTGTTCGCGTGCTTCTTCCAGGCGAAGCCGTTCAGCGGTCATCGAGGCCTGCTCCGAGGGGAATACTCTCAGCGGGGAGTCGGACGTTGATTCGCTACGGCCCCTGGTGGCATCATCCGGCTCACGCCCATGTCATAAGCCACCATGGCCGAATGCAGAGACGTATAAGCTTCCTGGTCCCCCGCCGTGGCCGGGCCGAAGCGTAGTCCCTGATTCGTCAGGTTGTACACGAGTTCCCCTACGGTGTTCCCCTTGGCGGACCACCGGCCTGAGAGGTAGTTGGCCGCGTTGGGATTTTGCAGTGTCTTGGCAGAGTCGGCCAGTTCGTTGAGATACCTTTTAGCTCGGATATATTCGTTGGTGTCGATGTTGCCGATGTTGCTCTTCAACTGGGCTGAGAGCGTATCGATGGTGGTGTTAATGCCATTGACGACGCTCGCGGAAATCGAGCCCGCCTCGCCTTGTTTGACCGCTCGCACCAGGAGATCGTCGATCTGCTTGCACTCCGCTTGATACGGCCCCGCCTGCAAGGTGACAGGCCACTGCAAGTGGCCCGCGTCCTTGAGCAGTCCAACACCCGTTTGACCACCCGCACCGGAGGTCACGCTGATGTGGCCAAGGAGCGCCGGGCTCAAGGGGATCGTGGGTCCGGGAATTCCTGGCATTTGCTGGAGGTTGATTAACAGATCGTTGAGCGCTTTGCCCGACCAGATCTCCGTCAATGGGGGGTTGTGCAGGCTCCGTTGTACCTGCTGCAAGCGCTGGCGCTCCCGCTCGTCCTCCGGAGTCGGGGTCATTTCCCGCTCATACATCCAATTGTCAAAGGTCTTGCGCTGCGTGTCGATCTTGGCTTGCTTGTACTGCTGATTGAGGAGGCCGGATTGCTGCTGCTGGATCATGTAGTTGCCCTGGGCATTGATTACATCCGCTCCCCCGCTCAGGGCGCCGCCCACGGGGCCGTTGTATTGGATCGGACCATATCCCGGGGCATAACCCGGATAAGCCGAGGGGGGCACATAGCTCACGGGGGGCGCCATAGCTTGCGCCGAGGAGACCGTATTGGCCGGCGGTTGCGGAGCGTACGGCGACGCCTGCGGTCGATACTGCGCGCGGACGCAAGGAGGAAACATCGCCAAGACGGCGGCGCCCGCGAGAATGCCAGGGATCCATTTGGAAGGGAGGAAGGCCATAGTAAGCTTCTCCAGGTTGCGCGAAGTCAAGAACGACTCAACAGGAACATCGTTGAGGCCGACAGGAATCGGGCCTTTCACGTACCAGCCTTGCGCTTGGGCGGCAACTGGCCCGAAGGGATCAGCTTGTGCCACTGGGCGGCGGCCTTCTGGCGACTCTCCTTGGAGGCCAGCGGGTCGTAGCCGATCGAACGCCCTTCCGGGACCAGGCGTGACAGATGCCAGTAAGCCAGCCCGCGCACGCCCAACTTCTCGTGCTCCAGGTAATCAATCAAGGTGTCATACAGCTCCGGGCGAGCCAGTTGCTCCTCGCCGAAGTCGTGCAAGAGCTGGAGGACCGTGTGCGCGTCGACCTCGGTGTAATTGCGATCCTTGATCAGGCTATTATACAACTTCAGGTCCTGTCCGGGGCCGCGCCCGATCCAGTGCCGGAGCGCCAGGACCGCGTTCTCCCAGACGTCGCGGTACTTGGTGGCAGCCACGGCCGGCCCCAGTTGGGGCAAGTCGTCCAGCGCCCCCATGATGAAGACCGCTAGCCGGCGCTGGACGGGATCTTCCGATTGTACCATCTCATTCAGGGCGGCCGGGAGCGATTTGTTCAGCGCCAGTTGGCGGAACTGCTCCAGCGCGGCCAGCTTTTCCTTAGCCACCTCCGAGCGCGTTGAATCCTCGGCCCAGGCCGGAACCTGATCGAGATGGTCCGCCCTCAGGTCTGCTCCCGTGACACTGTCCCACTGGATCAGGGCGGGTCCCGGCGGAGCGGTGAGTGCCACATGGCGCGTTTCGACTTTCAGATCCACCTCTCCCCGGAGAACGAGAAAGATCAGGTGCAAAATCGGCGCGTCTCCGGGCTTTGGGGTCTTCGTGAAGGGCACTCCGGCGTGCCAGCGGCCAAAAAGCATCAGGGCAATCTGCGTTCCTGGTTTGCTCAGCACCGCCTCGCCGGCCCGCTCCCGGTGCTGGATGTGCATGCGCACCCGGGCCTCGCCCTGGGCCTTGTGGTTGGTCACATCCACCCGCCCGCGGTCGAGAGCAAACTCCAGGTCGGCCTCCTTACTATCGCGGAGTGTAACCGCACTCTCCAGGATGGGCAGCGGAGCCGTGCCGCTCAGGTTCGACGGAAACGCCAGCCGGACGGCCCCGTTGCGCGCTTCCAGTGTTGCGCCGGCCAGGCCCAACAGCAGGTCGCCGCTGTACAGCGCTCCGCCTTGCTTGACCGCTTCCCACGGTTTGCCCTCAGCTTCGCGCCGCCAGATGCTCCCGGTTGGCGTCACACACTTGGCGACTTCAACCCGGCCAGAGGAGGTTTCGCCCGCAGGTTGAGCGGCTGCCAGTCGCGCCCAATCGGTGCTCACCGCAGAGCCGACCCACAAGACCACAGCGGCAAGGGTCGCCGGGAAGGATCTGGCAGAGAGAAAGCCTCGCACACGCATGGATGCCTCACAGGGAAAGAGAATTCGCTTGTCACCAGGGACCCAGCCGAGGCCCCCTTTGCAGGGAAACCGCAGGTTACCGCGGGGCCACGACGGTGAGCGGGAAAGCCAGCACCGCCGCATTCTTACTCAATTGGTCTGTGGCCTTCAACTCGACAGTAAACTTGCCTGCGCGGTTGAGCCCGACGTGGAACTGCACAGGCAACGACGTCAACTTCGAGGGAACGTCCCGGCCGAGCTCCCCCGTGAACGGTTTGGCCAGGGTCGGTTGTCCCTTGTCGTCGAGAACGCGCAGTTCCACGGTTACCTGGGGTTGTCCCTGAGCGTTCTGTCCAAAACCGATTACACCGCAGTTCACCCACAGAGAGGCCCCGCTCTCAAAAACCGAAGCCGGGATCCGCCCCTCCGGGTCGGTCGTGGTCGTCAGGCGAACCAGGCCGAAGGCTTTGCTCAGCACCTGAAACTTCTGGGTCAGGACGGCGTTCCGCTTGCTGGCACGGTCGGTCACGGTCACCCGGACGGTGTATTCGCCAGCTGGGGAATCCAGGCCGACATCGAGATGGGCATAGGCCGGCACCGAGGTCCCGCCCAGAGCGTTGACCGTCTCGAGATCCCGTGGTTCCTGCTTGAAAACCACCTTACCCTGACTGTTGAGCACGTCGGTCGCCATACCGTAGAGCACCTTGCCATCGGGGGCCACCGTGACCCCTTCGATGTCGAAGGCCACAAAGACCTGATCGCCCGGAAGCACCTGGTGATCCTTCCGGGGAGCGCCCAGCGGACCGTAGGTGGCCCGCACATGGGTCAGGTTCAGCGAAGCGGCCTGGTCCGGAAGCAAACTCAGGGCCGCGGTCAGCACAAGGGTTGTCCACATCGTCAGGGAACCTCACCAGGTCACAAGGGACAGGGAAGACGGCTTTATTCCTCGAGCGCTACAAGTTATATGAGTCAACCAGGACCTGTCCTATTGGACTTTGGTCCAAGTCCAGTTCCAGGACCTAACCCTCTGCAAGGCCGTTTCTGGGTGGCACGCCCTGAGTCTTCGAAGGGCGTGTCTGCCGCAGCCCCACGCCCTTCGAAGACTCAGGGCGTGCCACCCACGATGGAACCGGGGCCCCATGCTGGCGCACCAGGTCACTTGACCCCTTCCTTGACCGGCTCCTCCAATTCCTTCACCAGCTTCTTGAAGCCGTCGTGCGCCCGGATCGCATCCAGGTCGGTGTCTTTCTTCATGTGCTCGACATGAGCCCGGTCCTTGAAATACCCAGCGGCCTGGGCCTTGCTGAGGAACCCGAGCGCCAGAGAGGTGTAGTGCTCGCCGAGCCTCTCGCGTTCGGCTTGGGGCAACTGGGCATCCTGGCGGCTCGCGGCCGACGACAGAGCATAGAAGCAACCGAGGTCATAGTATATGAGCGCCAGCTCCCTCTGGTACGAAGAAATGTCGGGGTGGTCGGTTACCAGCTTCTCCCGCAGGCCCCGCGCCTGTTCGAAGGATTGCAGCGCCGCGGCGCGCTGGCCGGTGTCACTGTGCAAGATGCCCAGGTTGTGGTACGTCGCGGCCAGGTCGCTCTGGTACTCCGCCACGTCGGGGTGGTCTGCGGCCAGCTTCTCCCGCAGGACCCGGGCCTCCTCGTGGGACTTGAACGCCACGTCGCGCTGGCCGAGGGTCCTTTGCAGGAGGCCCAGCTGGTGGTAGGCACCGGCCAACTGAGTCTGGTACGGAGAGGCGTCGGGGTGAGCGACGGTCAATTTCTCCCAGAGGGCCCGGGCCTGTTCGTAGGACTTGAGCGCCGGGCCGCGCTGGCCGAGAGCTTGTTGCAGGATGCCCAGATGGTTGTAGGCGCGTGCCAGGTCGCCCTGGTACTCGGTCACTTCGGGCTGGGCCGCGGTTAGCTTCTCCAAGAGGTCCCTGGCTCGCTCGTAGGACAGTAACGCCGCGGTCCCCTGGCCGAGAATCCTTTGCATGAAGCCCCGATTTTGGTGAGTACTGGCTAGCTCCGCTTGGTACCAGGGAACCTCGGGGTGGGCCGTGGCCAGCTTCCTCTGAAGGACGCGCGCCTGCTCGTTGGCTTTCAACGCCGTCGCCCTTTGCCCCAGGTTCCAGTAAACGTTGCCGAGACCTCCGTAGGCTTTCGCGAGATAGCGCTGGTATTGGGGCACTTCGGGATGGGCAGGCACCAGCTTCTCAAAAAGGGCTTGCGCCTGCTCGTAAGACTTCCGTGCGGCTGCCAATTGACCAAGGCCAAACTGCCGGCCCCCGAGGTGGAGGTAGCTGCCGGCCAGGCCGTACTGGTACTCATGGACCTCGGGGTGAGCGGCGGCGAGCTTCTCAAAGAGGGCGTGCGCCTGGTCCAGCGATTGGTCCCCGGCTGCCGGTTGGCCGGTGGCGTTCAACACGACCGCGAGATTGTTGTAGGTCCTGGCGAGGTCGTTTTGATACTCGGGGACGTCGGGCTGGGTCGCAGTCAGCTTCTCCCGGATAGCTCGGGCCTGCTCGTAGGACTTCTGGGCCGCGGCGAGCTGACCGGCGTCTGTTTGCACGGCGCCGAGGTAGTGGTACGCGCGAGCCAGGTCGCGGTGGTACTCGGTCCCCTCGGGGTGAGCCGCGATCAGCTCTTCCAGGATCGCTGCCGCCTGCTGGTAACGCTCCAGTGCCTGGGTCCGGGTGCCCATCTCCGAGGCGATGAACGCGCTCTTGAAATAAGCCGTGGCCAAGTCGGCCCGCAAGCGCGGGTCGTTGCCGCGCTCCTCGATAAAGCGCGTATAGAACTTGCCCGCTTCCTCCAGCAGTTCCCGGCGCAGGCCCCGGAGGCCGACCTCGTTGAGGCGGGGATCGTCGGTCACTTTGGCCAGGTATTGCTCCACGGCACCGCGGGCCAGCTGATAATTCGCTTGGGCGGTCTCGCGTGCTTTCCGCTCGCGCTCCACCGCCTGCTCGACTTCCCGCTTCTGCCGTTCCGCCTCTCGATAATTCGCCTCGGCCCGAGCATTGGCCGCACGCAACTGCTGGTTGGCCGTGGTCAACACCACGGCCAACACCGCCAAGCTCAGCAGCGCCACGCCCAATGCTGCCGCCGCCGCGATCACCCCTGTCCGGTGCCGCTTCAGCCAGCGCCCCAGCTTTACCCGCCACGGCTCCCGATAGGCGCTGACCGGCTCGTCGGCCAGCCAGTGCTCCACGTCCGCCGCCAAGGCGAGCGCCGTCGGGTAGCGCTCTTCCGGATTGAGCGCCATCGCCTGGCGGCAGATTGCCTCCAGCGCGGCGGGCGTACCCGGCTTGACCTGCCGCGGCCACACTATGTCTCCACGCTGCACCTTCTGGAGCACGCTGCCCGCGTCCCCCTCCTGGAAGGGTGCTTGGCCGGTGAGCAGGGCGTACAGTGTGGCGCCCAGGCTATAGACATCACTGGCGGGGCCGACGCGGTCCAACCGGCCGGCCGCCTGCTCCGGACTCATGTACGCCGGGGTTCCGATGGCGGCACCCATCTGCGTCTCCAGCAACCCACTTCCCGAGCTGGGCCGGAACGTGGTTTCGTCCGCGTTCAGGGCCGGCTCAGGGCAGTCGATCGGCTTGGCCAGGCCCCAATCGACCACCAGGGTCTCGCCGTACTTCCCCAGCATGATGTTGCCCGGCTTGAGGTCCCGGTGCAGCACGCCCCGGCTGTGGGCGTAGGCGATGGCGTCGCAGACATCCACAAACCGGCCGAGCAGCTGCCGGAACTCCAGGCTGCGTTCGGAGAGGTCGCGGCCGGGTTTGTCGGCCTCGTGGAAGCGGCGAATCGCCTCCTTGAGGTTGTCGCCCTGGATGAAGCGCATGGCATAAAAGGGCCGGCCGTCGTCGTATTGGCCCAGGCCGTAGACCGGCACGATGCCCGGGTGTTCCAACCGGCCGGTGACTTCCGCCTCCAGCAGGAAGCGGCCACGGCTGATCGGGTCGTGGGCATGCCGCGGCTGGATCTCCTTGAGGGCGACTTCGCGGTGCAGTTCCTGGTCCTCCGCGATGAAGACTTCGCCCAGGCCGCCCCGGGCATGCGGCCGCAGAATGCGGTAGCGCAGCCCCGCCGGCCGAACCTCGTCCACGGTGTACTCGGGGCCGCGCGCTGCGGCTGAGCTCACGACAGCCAAGCTAGCCTGCAACGCGGCGTCCGTGATCTGCTGCAATTCCTCGCGTGCCGAATGGAAGGAACTCACCGAAGCCAGACTCTTCTCCGGATCGTTGTCATGCAGCTCCAGATGGCGCTGGACGAGGGCTTCGAGAAGTTCTCGGTTGTCGTTGCGCAAGACGCCCTGCTCCTGGAGGATTTGGCCCAAAGGCTTGGCCTTCTCCAGCACCCAGGCGTTCATCGCCTTGATCAGGGCATCGCGGTTGATGAAGTCCATCTGGAGGGCCAGGATGCCAAAGAGCAGGTTGCGGTCGGCAGTGGGTTCGGACATGGCGCTGTCCTCCGTGCGACAGACAGGGACCCCCGAAATCCGGGATGCCTCAGAGTCGGAATCAATCTAACAGACGGAACGAGGAAAGACGAACGAAATGCGTGCAGCATGGCCCCCTTGAGCACGAACTGTTTCCCATGCTCCGACCGGCAGAGCCGATAGAGCAGCCGCTCGATGACGTAACGCGTGAGGACCAGCTGGAAGTCCTCGCCCTGTTTGCGGGCCAGTTCCATCAGCCGATGGCGCACCGACATGGTCAGGTTGCGCGGCCTATCCTTGCTCACGTCAGGGACTCCAGGTAGGGGCGCATGACCTTCGCCATCCGGCGGGCCTCAGAGGCGCGGTGCAGTTCCTCCATCGTCGCCTTCTTTTGCCTCCAGCAGTCGCGCAGGGCCTCCAGGGCCACGTCCAGGCCGACCTTGTTCCGGTAGGCGAAGCAATCGACGACCGTCCGAGCCGGGGTCGTGACCCGCAGCGGCACCCCCTCGATGGTGTGCTCCTCGAGGCCCTTGGTCAGGGCAGAGCCAGAGAACCAGACAATGTGCAGCGGAGGGTGATCGACCTTGGGCAGACGCGCCTTACGGTCGATGGCCAGCCAAACCTCGAAGGGGGCCTGGGTGGTCAGGCCGTGGAACCGCAGGGCCGACAGCAGGCAGACGATGCCGTGCGGCACCCGCTTGCAAGCTTCGGCCAGGCTGTGGTGTTCGGTCGGCTCGGCATCAGCCAAGACGTAGACCCCCCGTGACGGGCGGTCGAGCACGCCCTCGCGGACGAGCCGGGCCAGGTAGGTGCGGGGGATGGCTCGGCTGGAAAGGTCGCTGGGCCGCACCATCCTGAGCCGACGAACCAGGT
>JBGQLF010000312.1:0-9015 GCA_041499985.1 Gemmataceae bacterium | reverse complement strand
CCTTCCGCTGCGTCACGCGCTCCAGGGCGGGCGCATCCAGGGTAATCCCAAGGCCCGGACCCACCAGAGCCGGGGCCCAACCACCCCAGCCAAACGTCAAATCGCGCGTGCCGAGGGGCTCGCGCACCAGATGGCGATCGTAGGAGCCTTCGACGTAGCGCAGGTCCGCCACGCTGGCTGCGAAGTGCCGGCCCGCCGCGGACAAGACTGCCGTCTCCCCGACCTGGCAGCCCAGCTGGTAGCCGCGCCCATGCTGGCGCGCCAATTGGGCCAAGCGCAACGTCGCGATGAAGCCACCGCACTTGGAGAGGCGCAGGTTGAACAGATCACACAGGTCATGTTCCACGGCGCGCTCCGCGTCGATCCGGCTACACAGCGATTCATCGAGCATGATCGGCACGCGCACCTCCCGGCGCAGCGCTGCAAGGGCGTCGACGTCCGCATGGGGCACCGGCTGTTCCACCGAGCTAATGCCGAATGGTTCCACGGCGCGGATCCGTTCCACCATCTCGGCCGGCGACCAGGCTTCGTTGGCATCCAACCGGATGTCGATCCTTCGGCCGAGACCACGGCGAATAATCCGCAGTCGGCGGACATCGTCGTAGCCAGCGATGCCGACTTTCACTTTCACCTGCCGAAAGCGGTACAGCCGAAAGACCCAGCCGGCCAGCCGAACTTTCAATCCCCGCGCCGACGTGATGGCCCCGCTGTAGCGCACCCTGGAACGCGGTTGATGCAGATCCGGAGCCAGCAGGCGGGTGACCGTCGACAGGGGTTCGCCGAAACGCCGTCCATACGCATCGAGCAGGGCCAACTCCACCGCACAACGGGCGGCATTGCCCTGGCAGTGGCGCTCATCCCCGGCGACCGGCAGCAAATGCAGACGCTCCGCCAAGGCGACGGCCTGAGGAAAATCACGGCACGATTCCAGCTGTGCGGGCAAAGCACTGCGGCGCAACAGATCGAGATCGCTGTCGATACTCTCGCCCGTGACATACGCGCGCGGCACGCCTTCGCCAAACCCTACGGTGCCGTCCTCCAGAACACAGCGGACGAGCAGGTTGTCCGTCGCCGTGCGGGTATGCGACGCATGCCGGATCGACCGGCGTAGCGGAATGTGGACCTGGTAGGCCGTGAGCTCAACAACTTTCAACGGACCCCTCTCATCTCATCTCATTGCAGATTGCAGATTTGAGATTGCAGATTGCAATCTGCAATCTCAAATCTGCAATCTGCAATCTGCAATCTGCAATTAGCCAACGTTCCCGGCCTGCACGCTATCGTAGCAGAGCCACAGACCCAAAATCGTCACCAGCACGGCACTGACAATCGGGAGTGCCCGGATCAAGCGCTGGTCGCCAAAGTGCGAGGCGGCAAATCCCTTGACATACACGACGCCGATCCCGATAGCCACCAGCACACTGGCCAGGCCGGCACTGAAGGCCAGGAGCAGCGGAAACGCTAGCCACAGCCGCTGGGCCGAGACGGCAAAGCCGAACATGGCGATCGCGTCCCAGCACGGCACGATGCCGCCGCTCATTCCCAGGATGATCAAGCCCCACCAGCCGACCGGAGCCGGGCTCGCCGTCCGCGCAGGGGTGTGCCCGTGCCCTTGATGATCGTGAGGGTAATGATGGTGGTGGCCCTGGCCTCCCAGGTGGAAGTGGTCGGCGCCTCCGGTGAGGCGGCGGAGCAGCAGCCAGAAGCCCATGCCGGCGACGAGCAGGCCGCCCCCCAGACCCAGGACCGTCTGCACATCCTTGGGCACCGCGTGCGGAAAGACCAGCAACAGCCCAGCGGCCAGGGCCAGGACGGCTCCCGTGTGCGTCAGTGTCGTCACCAGTCCCAGGACCAGCGCATGCCAGACCGTACCGCGCTCGCCGACCAGGTACGCCGCCACCAGGGTTTTGCCGTGCCCCGGCGTCAGGGCGTGCGCCGCGCCAAAGCCCGCGGCCAACAGCCACAGGACCAGCGTTCCCTGCTGCGAATCGAGCAGCAGTGCCAACAGGCTCGACGTGTGTGTCGGAGACGTCTCGGATTTGCTTGCGGGCGCCTCCGGCGGCGCACTCGCCACTGTCTCCGCGCCGAGCTCCAAGGTGGCCGCGGCCTTGCGCAGGCGCGCGTCGTCCCCGGGCTGGAGCTGTGCGGGCGGGCGTGCTTTCAACGCCTCGTCCGGCTCGGTCTTGCGAAGGAGCGTCAGCGCCGGCTCGCAGGTCAAGGACAAGCGAATCTGGCCGGTCTCCAGCTCATAATTGCCCTCGCGGAAGGTGAATTCTTGCGCCCCCGCCGGGCGCGGCTGCCACGGAGCCCGGAACACGAACTCGCAGCGGAGATGATCGAGTACCTCGTGCCCGCGCTGCACGCACGTGAAGGATAACGGCTTGCCCTCGAAAGTGGCGAGCAAGTTGTCGGCCAGGATAGGGGCGTAGCTGCGTGTATAAGCGTCGTAGAATTCCCGCGGCTTGGAGAGGCGCGCCAGGTCCACCTTGTCGCTGACGGCGGGCAGGTCTTCGAAGACGACGGTCCATTCATCGACATCGAGGCGATACGTGACGACCACCGCGTCTCGGGCCAGATGCACTTCGATGGTGCGGTCATGGCTGCGTCGGGGCACGGGATGGGCGCCGGCTTGGTGCGGCATGCCGAACACGGAGAAGACGGGGAGCAGAACGAGCAGGCAGACCCACCCGAGTCGGTTCCAGCTGGCGACTCTCATGATGTTCAACGTGCTCCTACTTCGTCTTCGGCTTGCAATAGCTCAGCGCCATCAAGGCATAGCCGGTCACCAGGTTCGGATCGGCTTCCAGCCAGTGATTTTCATTCAACCAGCTGCCGTCGGGCCGCTGCTGTTTGGCCAGGGCGGCTACCAGATCGCGCCGCCAATCGTGCTTTTGGCCGGCGGCGTCCACCACCTCATCGACTCCCAGGGTATCCAAGCACTTGGCCAGGGTGTGGTAGTAATAATACAAGCCCCACTGCGAATGCACCTTCGGCATGCCGGGGTTTTCGTCCACGGTGTAATGCTTGCGGATCCACTCGTACGCCTTCTGGATGCGCGGATCGTCCTTGGTAACGCCGCAGTAGATCATGCTCTTGATGCCGGCATAGGTCATGCTGCCGTAGCCCATCAGGCCGCCGTCCGGCAGCGTGTCCGCCTTCGTCTGGCCGCCGGCCGCGGCACTGTAGATGAAGCTACCATCGTTGATCTTGCCCGCCCAGGGCTGATCATTGTGCTCGCCTTTGAGGTTTTGGCAGCGGCTCACGAAAACCAGCGCCTTTTTTAGGGCCGGGTCGTCTTTCGGCACGCCCGCCGCGGTCAGGGCATCGAGGAAGAACTGCGTATTCGACAGATCAGGTCGCGATTGGCTGTCGTAGCCAGCTCCACCATAATAGTCATCGCTCGGCTTCTTGCCTTCTTCCTCATCCCACTGCAAGCGTTTGAGGAATTCGACGGCGTCGCCGATCACTTTCTTGTACCGATCCTCGCGATTGGCGGCCGTCAGGGCCATGACGTTGATGCTGGTGACGTAGTTTTGCAGTTGCACCCGCGCATCGGGGCCGGCGATATGGCCGGCTTTGGGATTGATCAGCGACTCGATATAGCGCAGGCCCCGCGCGATCAGCGGATCCTCTACGCTGACCTTGCCCGTGCGCAAGAGACCTGTGACCACGACGCCGGAAACGCCCGGACTCTTCTCCCGGCTCCAGCTGCCATCTTCGGCTTGCGTCGTCTTCAGGTAATTGATGCCCTTGGTGACCACGCTCTCCCATTGGCGGGCCTCGGGATCGACTTGCGGGGAAGGCTCTGTCTGCCCGGCCACGGCCCAGGCCAGGAAGATTGCCGTCAGAGAGATCGCGCCGCCCGTCCAGCCGAGTAATCGCATGGGTATTTGCTCCCAGACCAGTATGGGAAAGAGGGACCTTGCCGCTGCGTGCCCTCTGTCGCAATTCAGATGCCGAACCGAGCCGACGGCCCCAAAGATGGCCCGGGCCGCTCCCGAGTGCGGTTTCAGCGATCAGACTCTCACCACCACTGGACAAACCATGATCGCAAACCGGCACTGGTTATTCTAGAGAGAGTCCCTGGCCAGCGGAAGGCATCGGAGGTAGGGACCGCGCAGCAACAAGCCCACGGAGGCATCTCTCCGTGGGCTTGCTTCACGCGCCCTATCCATCCCCCATCGGGGAGTCGGGAACTCAGTCGACGACGGCCAGAATGTCGTCTTCGGTCATGATGAGGTACTCTTCGCCGTCCAGGGTCACTTCGTTGCCGGCATAGGACGTGAACAGCACTCGGTCGCCTTCCTTGACCTGGAACGACGCCCGTTGGCCATTGTCCAGTAACTTGCCGTCGCCCAGGCTCAGTACCTTGCCCTGCTTCGGCTTTTCCTTGGCGGTGTCGGGCAGAACGATGCCGCCAGCGGTCTTTTCCTCGGCTTCCAGACGCTTGACCACGATCTTGTCATTCAGCGGTACGACTTTCATGCCGTCGTTGCTCCTTCAGGTTAGACGTTACTCGGCTATCCGTGTAAGGGACCGCCCTGGGGGCTGCCGTACACTCGCACCAGGGCGCGGACTACGGTGTAGAGGACCACATTCTTGCTCACCGGCTTGGGGATTACGCTGAAGGCATGGGCCCGAAACGCCTGCCGCATCAAGCCCTCACTGGCATCGGCCGTGATGAGGATCCAGGGCAGCATGGCGTTGAACTGGCGCACCAGCACCATCGTCTCCAAGCCCGTCAGCTTGGGCATGTGCATGTCGAGGAGAGCCAGGTGAATCCGCTCCTGGCGGATAATATCCAGCGCCTCCTCGCCCGACGCCGCCAACAGAGTCCGAAAGCCCTCCGGTTCGACAATGTCCCGCAGAGCCTCGCGACAACCCCGGTCGTCGTCGGTGATCAGGATCGAATAGAGTTTGAATTCGATCGTGGCCGTCATGCCGCTTACCTCATCCGTCGTAGCCTCTTCCTCCAGGGCGGCCCGCGGCACGGCGAATCCCAAGGCTTAGCCCTTTCCCCAAGGAGTGGGGCTTGAGCAAATCACGTACCACACGGGCCAGACATCGAGCCCAACAACCTAACCGCTTATATTACCTAAACATTCGTTTGCAAGAAAATCAAGTGGGCAGCCACCGAACCTGCCGAAATTGCCTCTGGCTGCCACAGTCGCCGCCTGTTGCTGTCATTGTGGCAGATGCCGTTCAGTGCGGCCCGGGAGGCGTTTTGGGCTCGGCGCTTGCCGCCCTCGCTACCCCAGAGCTTGTCGGTGTTGAAATCGTCGTCGTCGAGCCTGACGGGATACTGCAAGCGATCGTAGCAATAGTATTCCACTTCGTGCCCGGTCTCGTCATGCGTCACGACAAGAACCGGCAGGGCGTGCTGCGGATCGAAGAACAGCAGTCGCCGGCCGCCGCGGGGTAACGTGGGCTCACTTTCGGGCGGGATGATTTGTTCGACCGCCTGGCCGGGCAACTCGAACTCAGGACGCTTCACCGTTCCCAGACATTTGAACGTACCCCGACGCGTGTCGCCGTGCTCCAGAGCGGTCACCGCCTCATCGAACTGCTCCAGGAGCGCCCCGAAGCCGGCCTCGGTGATCACATGACGACTCGAAGATCGCACCAGGGGATTATCCGGCGCCAGAGCGATGCGCCGGCCGGCGGGCATCAAGGGAATATCCCCGGCGGCCAGGAGCGTCTGGATCTTGTCGTGGTACTGGCCGTGGACGTAGATGACCTCGCGGCCCTTGCCTTCCGCGCTGAGCCATTTGAAGGAGACGCTCCAGGGCTCCTTACGGAACTTGAAGAGCAAGATCTCCTCTGGTTTGTCCTTGCCGTTGACCTGCTCGCGCCGCCTTAAGCGGACGATGTAGGAATCGATGCTGGCATAGCGCGCCGCGGCCAGGCGCTGGAGCGTGCGCAGCTTGGCCACGGTATCCAGCTCAAGCGGCACGATGTTGGCGCCGGCGTCCAGAGACGAGGGCGCAACAGCCGGGACCACAGCAGGAGGCGGCGGTGGCGAGGGAGGAATTCTCAGCTCTGGGCCCGGTTGCGGTTCGCGGACAGGTCGGGGCGCGGGCGGAGGCGCGGCGCTGGGGTCCTGGAACAGATTCTGCTCGGCACCGGCACAGCCACTGGCCAACGCACCCAGGATCCAGCCGACGACCCAGGCGGAGAGGTTTTTGCCGGAGACCATGCCGAATCCCTTCTCTCTGGAGGACCGGGCGCGCACTACGGGGCCGCCGTGCCCCAGTCTGGGGTACCTTACCTTCGGGGCGGAAGAATTGACAGACGAACCACCGTCACCCCAAGCTCTGCGGTCGCCTGCGGCTCCTCGCTAAACGTCCTGCGTACTTCTATCTTGTGTCATTTGTCACTTTTGTGATTGCTCGGCGCCCGGCCATCGACCACCATAGAGGCAACACTTGCTAGCAGAAAGTGATCAGGAATGCCGGCTAGGCACCGGCTGCCTGGTTCGGAAGCCGCGCTGTGGCCGTGCAGGGACAGAGCCAGTGCATCTACACACCGGATCGAGAGAGATCCCAATTGAAGGAGGTGAGCCGTGCCCGAGTCTCAATACCGCCTGGTGAGGAGCAGGGTCGAGCAAGAGGTCCTGGTCTTGGCCATCGCCGAGCCTCAACTGGAACGCGATGCCCTGCTTGAGTCGCTCCGCCGCGAGCTGATAGCGGCGGTGGACCCGCCCCGAGTCAAGAAAGTGGTGCTCGATTTCCAACGGGTCAAGTCGTTCTCCAGCGCCGCGTTCCGACCGCTGATCAGCCTGCGCCGGAAGCTGGAGGAGACGGGCAGCCAGTTGGTCTTGTGTAATCTGTCGCCTGTTGTGGCCAAGACGTTCCAGGCGACGCGGATGATCAGCAGCAGCCGATCCTCAAGCGCCTCGTTCGCGGTTCAGCCCGATGTCGCCAGCGCCATCGCCAGCCTGAACAGTCCGCCCGAGCAGGAATAAGATGGAGGCGAGGCCGGGGCACCCGCACTCTGTCCAAAGGGATTTACCGATGATGAAACGGTTTCTCCAGCGCTTCGTCCTCGCCAGCTTGGCGCTGGCGTTCGTGAGCCCCAGCCCGGCCGCGCAGCCGCCCCGGCGGCCCAACGTCATCGTCTTCCTGACCGACGACAACGGCTATGGCGACCTGGCATGCCACGGCAATCCGGTGCTCCAGACGCCCAACTTTGACAAACTCCACAGCCAGAGCGTCCGCCTGACCGACTTTCACGTTGCCCCGATGTGTTCGCCGACGCGGGGCCAGCTCATGACAGGGATGGACGCTCTCCACAATGGGGCCAGCTCGGTCTCCGCCGGACGGGCATTCATCCGCCGCGGCATCCCGACCATGGCGGAGGCTTTCGCAGCCGGGGGCTACCACACGGCGATGTTCGGCAAGTGGCATCTGGGCGACAGCTATCCCCACCTGCCGCACCAGCGCGGCTTCGAGGAGGCGGTCTACCACCTCGGCTGGGGCATCACCTCCATGGCCGATCTCTGGCAAAACGACTGCTTCGACGGCTATTTCCGCCATAACGGTACGCTGAAGCCGTACAAGGGTTACTGCACCGACGTCTTCTTCGATCTGGCCATGAACTGGATGAAGGAACGCCAACAGAAGAACGAGCCGTTCTTCTTATACCTGCCGACGAACTCGGCCCACGGCCCGCACTGGGTGCCCGCGAAGTACAAGAAGCCCTACGAAGGCAAGGGGCCAGCTGCGTTCTTCGGGATGATCGCCAACCTCGACGAGAACCTGGGCCGACTCGATGCCTTCCTGCGCGCCAACGCTCTGTGGGACGACACCATCTTGATCTACCTGAACGACAACGGCGGCACGGCCGGCGTGATGACTTTCAACGCCGGCATGCGCGGCTCGAAGACACAGTATTATGAGGGCGGTCACCGGGCGGCCTGCTTTGTCCGTTGGCCGGCCGGTGGTTTGCGCCAGCCCTGCGACCTCGACCACTTGACTCAGGTCCAGGACCTGTTGCCGACACTCATCGACCTGTGCGCTCTGAAGACACCGGCGAAGGCGAGGTTCGACGGCACGAGTCTGGCCAGGCTGCTGAAGGGAACCACCGACACGCTGCCCGACCGGATGCTCGTCGTGCAATATGGCGAGCAGCCGAATGGCGCCAAACTCGAGAAGGGGAAGAGCGCCGTGATGTGGGGCAAGTGGCGGCTGGTGCACACGACCGAGCTGTACGACCTGAAGACCGACCCGGGGCAGCAAGTGAATGTGGCGGACAAATACCCCGACGTTTATCGGAAAATGCGCGACTACTACGAGAAGTGGTGGCAGGAGGTCGAGCCGCTGATGGACAACTTCGAGCCGATCAGCATCGGCGCGGACCAGGAGAACCCGGTGACGCTGTCGTCAGCGGACTGGGCTCGGGTCTACTGTGACAACATGCAGAACCTCCGCGCCGGCAAGCCGAGCAATGGCCCGTGGCACTTGTTGGTGGAGAAGGGCGGCACCTACGAGATCGAACTGCGCCGCTGGCCCAAGGAGGCCGACGCCGCCATCAGCGCGGGCGTGCCGGCCTTCCGGGCCTTCGATGGCGGCCTGCCGGCGGGCCAGGCGCTGCCGGTGGCCAAGGTCCGACTCAAGCTTGGCGCCGTGGATGAAACGAAGCCCGTGGGGCCGAAGGACAAGGGGATTCCCTTCACCGTGACGCTGCAAGCTGGCACCAGGACGCAGCTCCAGACCTGGCTCTACGACGCGAATGGTAAGGAGCTGTGCGGGGCGTACTTCGCGTATGTGCATCGGAAGTAGGGGGGATCTTGCAAGCTGAGGCGGTCCTCCCTCGCTGGCGCGTCAGGCTCATGGAACTCTTCGCCGCGTCTCTCCCATCGCGACAGGAGACCGCGGCCCTCGAAAAGGAGTTAAAGGCCGTGCTCGAGGAGTGGATGATCCTGGAACGTGATTTTCTGCCGCTGCCGATACCGCCGGTGGAGAAATTGCCGTGACACGATTGACTGGCAAGCACGAATTTGCCAGCGGCAAAATT
>JBGQLF010000311.1:0-9023 GCA_041499985.1 Gemmataceae bacterium | reverse complement strand
GTCAAAGTAGTTCTACGAGAAAATCCCCTTGCTCTCATACATGCACCTGATGAAGGTGTCCGGTTCCCCGTAGCAGCAAGCGTCCCGCTTGCTGACTCTCTTCGGGCGGACAAGCGGGACGCTTGTCGCCACGGAACAGCCAACGCCACCGGGCACATGTATCAGGGGCATGCCGGGGCGCCCATTAACGACCATTCATTGCCGTCAAGCCCCACGCCTGGTTACCGACCAGGACCGCCATGCTTTGGGCAAACCATTGCACCGCCGCCTGAGACCCGTCCGCCGGGAAGTTCAAGCGCTGGATCACCTGGCCATCCTTCGGATCACAAAACAGCACCGGGAACGCGTGTGTCTCTCCGGGGGCGCGCGGAAACACCACTACATAATGCCGGCTGCGAACCGTTTGCCAGGAACCTCCGCTGGCGCTCAGAGGCAGCTGCCACAGCAGTTTGCCGTCGGCCAGACTTCGAGCAACAAGAACACCACCGCTGACGAAATACACGGCGGTTTCGTCGAGCGCGCTGGCTTCGAAGTCCACAAAGCTCCGGCTGACCAGCGGGCGACTCGGCCAGAGCGGCTTACCAGTACGAAGATCGAGCGATTCCAACTCATAACCGTAATTAAAAGCCACCAGTACGAGAAGTAGGTTTTTGTCGCACAGGACCTGGGGTGCTTCACCGCTGAGGCTCGGCGTGCGCTGGGGATCCAAGGCGTACGTCCAAATCTCTTCCCCAGTCACGAGATCGAGCAGCATTACCTGCCGCGCGTCGGGTACCAGGCAAACCCGGCGTTCATCGAGTGCGCGTGGGGTCCGCGGCCAGGGTTCAGTGCTGGTAGGGGCATCGTGGGTTTTGTGACCGGTTCGACGATCCAGGATCCAGCGACGGCCGCCGCTGGTTTGAACCAGGAGCGCGTTCTCGCCAGCCTGGTAGCGCGACCAAAATCGGCCACCCGGCGCGGGCGGCCGGAGACCTGCCGCGGGGGCCGAGTAGTTCCAGAAGACTCTGCCACTGTTGGCATCGAGGGCGAAGAGGAGGCGTTGCCCTTGCAGAAAGAAGAGAGAGGAACCCACGAGTTGGAACGCCCTCAGCGCCGTTTCTTCCAGAGAAGTAGTCCGGGGTTCCGGATCCAGAGACTCGGGCCGTAGGTCCCGCTCCCACAGGATCTCTCCGTCCGTCAAGCGGAAGCTGTGGATCCGATGGACCTCGGCCACAAGAATCGCACTAGCGTGCTGGCCGATCCAGCAAGGCGGAGTGGGACAGGTCCGTTCCCAACGGAGCTTACCGGTGCTCGCTTCTCGCGACACGATCTGGCAGCCGTGGGCAAACGCCAGGCAGTCCGAGGGAATGAAATGGCCGCGGCGCGCCTCCGGAACCAGCAAGAGTTTCGATTCGGAGCGAGTTGTCTCGCTCCACGATGTGCTCCAAGTCCGGGTTAGGGGTACAGCGTTATCGACCGGCAACGCTTCCGCGACGGCGCACGATTCGGGCTTGTGCAAGTGCCGCTTGACCCAGCCGCGCACCGCACCTGCTGCCTGCATCAGCCTCGCCGCGGCCTCATCCCAGCTCTCGGCGCGTCCTGCAAAATCGCAGAGCAGCTCGTGGCGCCGGTGCCGGGCCAGCTCAAGAAGCCGCCTGCCCTGCCACACTTCCTCCGGGGACGCAAGGCGCTCCACGCGCGTCAGAGTGGCCAGCGCCTCGGTTTTCAATCCGGCATCGGCCTCAGCCAGGGCCAGTTGATAGTGAGCCAGCGCCGGAGCATCGGGCAACGCGGCCTCGCGCCGGCGATGCTCCAGGAGTGAAGCGGGCGCCACGTAGCCCCACAGGTGCCTGACACCCGCCATAACCAGGCAGTTGTTCGCAACCGCGAGATTGCCACGAATCTCGTTATCCCCGAGCAGCATGGCCGCTTCGCCGTGATTCTGATAGAGGACGCGCAGGCCTCGAATGGTTGGCCAGAAGACCAGGTTGCCGGCCAAAAACCCCCGGCCAAACGTGGGAAAATCGCTGCCGTCGCTCGGTTGGAGCCATCCCATCAGATCCGAGCCCCGGGTCGCTTCAATCGCCCGGATCCCAGAGCGAGGCGGCAGGCCCGGCGCAGGCGTGGTCGTGAAGGTAAAGATCACACGCCCGCTGGCGACGCCGAGCAGGTGAACAACTTCTACTGGCGTGCTTTCCCACAGCCGCTGTCCGGTAGCGGCATCGAGACACAGGAGGCGATCCCAATCCGCGGGCGCCACGAAGATCCGGCCATCGGCATACAGACAGGGAGCCAGGCCACGTGGGGAGGGAGCGTCATCGCCCATCCGGTTCTCGCGCGATGGGTAGCGCACCGCCCAGGCCGGCCGGCCCGTGGCGGCATCGACGGCCACAATGGCTCCGGCATGCGAGCAATACACTAGCAGAGGGCCGGCCAGCGTGAGCAAGTGATGGCGCGTCCGCCGCTCGTCTTCGCGGAGTTCCTGGCTCATGCATAAGGGACGCTGCCAGCGCAGCGCCCCCGTCTGGGCATCATAACACGCCAGGGCGGTTTGCGTTTGGACGCCGACAAAGCGCGACACGGCGATGTAGACCCGGCCGCGGTGAACGATCGGGGCCCCTTCGAATTCGGCCGCCGCGGCGTTCTCGAGTTGGGGCCGGACCAGCCAGTGTTCGTTCCAGCGCTCGGAGAAACCATCCGCTTCGGGCTGAAGCAGCAGACAGACGAGAACACTCTGGCTCACGGTATCCGGGTTCACTTCTCGTTTCGAAGGAGGCCCCAAGGCCTGGCCTCCCAGGCGGGCAAAAATGTGGCCCTCGGCCACGGTCAGAGGATAGCTCACGTCCAGCACAGTCCCGGCTTTCGCTGCCGGATCGGGACCGCGCCGGCGACTGGCGGTCCAGATTTCGTGCCGCAACAACGGACGTCCCGTACTCAGTTTGTAGGCAGTCACCGAACGGGCGTCGGCCACCAGCACCTGGTTGCCGGCGATGACCGGATAACAGGAGAGCGTGCGTGCCTCGAGCAGCGGGGGCGTCGGCTTGCCGGGCGTCGGTGCCGCGGCTCCGGGAGCCACTTCTCGGGTCTCCGGGCCGTAGAGCGTGGTTCCTGTTTCGAGGCGGACGCACCAATCGGGCGCCTCCAGCGGACGGAGTTGGCCGAGCCGGCCGGGGGCCCGAGCGAGGACGCGCTGCCGGGAGGCAGCGCCTGCGAAAGTCGGCCACGATTCGTCCGCGAGCGGAGACGCCAGTATGTCCTTCTGGCCGGCCAGGCCAGCCAGGGTCTCGGCATAAGTGCCGCGCCGGCCCGCCAGTTCCCCTTGGGCCGTAGCGTGCAGGTCGCGAAACCCTTGCAATTCTTCGCTCAGGTGGCCGCGCTCGCCCTGGAACAGGCGGATCAGGATCAATTTGGCCCGAACTCGGGCCAGGTCGACTTTCGGATCCGGGTACAGTAGCTTTTCTGGAGGCGTTTCGGGTCTGACACGGCCAGCCAACTCCGAGGCGGGGCGCGTGAGCAGGCGCCACCAATGTGCCGCCTCTTCGAAGTCGCCGCGCTCGAAGGCCAGGTCACCCAGCAGATCGAGTGCCTGGTCGGTAAAGCGGCTACAGAAGGCTTCCGCGACCAGGCGCCGCAGCACCGCGCTGTCGCGCTGGGCGCTGCCTTGATCGAGCCATTTCTTGGCTTGCGGATCCACACGGGCCCGATAGAGCTGGAGCCCCGGCGGCGGCAGAGCGGCGAGGCGCAGATGGCACAGGTAACGTGCTTGAACCGAACGCCGCGGATCGAGGGGCACCAGGTCGTCGCCCGCCTCGGTCAGGATGCGCTGGTATTCGTCGAGGGCTTCGGCCCATTGTTGCTGGGCCGCCAGTTTGTCAGCATCAGCCAACCGGCGTGCGGTCCGCGGTTCCTCGCCGGGCAGGCCGATGCGCGGGAGCACCTCGTCGGCAGGGGCCAACCAAGCAGGTAGCGCAACCGGAGCAAACCCGAGCCAGAACAGAGCGGTCGCCAGCAAGCACCGGACCATGCACACCCTCTCCCAGGGAAAAACAATGGCCCCATTATAGCCTGCCAGTTCCGGCACGCCTAGCAGCAAGCGGCGTTTGCCCAAACTTGCTATGACCGCCGGGCACAAATGCTCTACCGTTTAGCCGCGAGCCTCGGGCGAGCGCGGGCTGCGCGCTCGCCCTAGGCTCGCGGCGAAACGACGGGCAAGGCCGGGACACACGGCGAAGCTTCGTGTCAAGTGACAGGGTCGCGCGCCCGCGGTGCGTAGCGAATGGGGAGAGGGAGATCCCTATTGCGTGACACGGCCCGGAACGACCACGCCGTAGGTATCCTGATATTCCGCGACCAGTTCCTGGATTCGGAGCCGATCCAGCGACGAATCGCTCCCTACCATCGACAGGACGTGCTCCAACAGATTGGCCGCCAGGCATTGCTCCTTGGTGTACCCCGGATAGCGCTGGTAGATCACGCGCAGCCAGTTCGCGTTGTGAGCATTCGGTGAGCCAGCCAGCTGGTCAATGGCCTCCGTCAAGGTGCAGCGCTGCGCCAACCAATCGCCACTGAACCGGTTCAGCAGAGCATGATAATCCCGAACAGCTCGAAGCCTTTGTTCCAGTTGCCGATCCTTTGCTAGATCCCGTTCGAGTTCCGCCATGCCGAAAGCATCCGGCTGCTTCCCGATATAGCCGGCAAGCGAGGAACTATACAGGACCACGAGCGCCACGGCCGAGCAGGCAAACGTCAGGACACAGCCGCCGGCGCGCGGCCGATAACGCGAAATGAGCAGCGCCAGGCCGGCGACCACCACAACCACGCCGAGCTTGAACAGCACCAGGCCGAGCCAGCCATGCTGCTCCAGCCACCAGCGGGCAATGGGGTTGCTTTCGTAGACCTGTCCGGTGCCCTGTTCGAGCAGGTGCCAGGTCAAGAACAGGTCGGCGAAGCTCAAGAGGGCAAACACAAACAGCTTGCCGAAATGCGGTATCGTGGCGCGCATAGCTTCTCCAGGTTCCTACACGGACTACGGGCGCAGCGTCATTTGCGGGGAATTCCATCCCAGGCAAGTCGAGGGTGTGAGCTCGGGCTACCGAACGTTAGTACAGACGCGGAACGCTCCCGCCAGGTTCGCTGAAAAGTGCGGGCCGCGCGGTGCGTTCCCGAATCCCGACCGTCAACTTCCCTCCGGCGTCTTCACGCGGAATTCGTGCGTCGTAAACATCCACGCGGCCAAAACGGTCGTGACCAGGCTGACGGCAAGGAGGGTCCAAACGCAGTACGTCGCGCTGGGGGCCGTGGTCAAATCGAGGGACCATTCGCGTGTGTTCAGGGGAAGCCAGCGCCCGGCGAGGACACGAAAGTAATACATCACCGTCAGGCGCCGGACCATGAAGTCGATATTGGCGAGCACCCCTTCGAAGAGGACAATGTAGGCCACGCCGATCACCAGCGACCGCCGCACCAACAAGCCGAGGCAGCCGAAGAGCGCGCCGTAGGCCGTCAGGGCCAGGGCCAACAACGACATGGCTTTGAGGGCATGCGTCCAGAAGAGTTCTCCCCCCAAGTAGGGGGAGCCCCACAACATGGTGCCATAGGTCACCAGCGTGAAGCCGGCCGCCAGCAACAAGGTGATGAGCAGCGTGGCCAGAAGCTTGGCGACATAAATGATCCACTTGGGAGACGGGCGGATCAGCAAATAGGTGAGGGTTTGCTCTTCGAGCTCATCGTGAATCATGCTCGACGCATACACGAGTGCCGTCAGCGGCACCAGGACATGCGGGATGAGCGTGAAGATAAGGGCAAACTCAAATTCGTGCAACCGTCGCAGCCAGCCGGAGACGTAAACCAAGCCGATCATCAAAGGCGAGGCACTCGGAGAGAGCGCCGGCAGCACGGCGAGCCTTTGGTGGTAGCCCGCGAGGAGCGGATCGAAGGTGCGGATAAGTACGACGATCCCGACCGGCAGCAAGAACAGGAAGGCGAAGACGAGCAAACGCCGGCCGCGGGAGTGCTGGCGGAGGGTCAGCCAGAAGAGCGTTCCCAGAGCAGACAACGGCAGGCGCTGCGCCCACGCGGAGCGGCCAGCGAGAGCCACCGTTGGGGAGCGCGCCAGGGATTGGGAGGAGAGCGCCTGCGTCATTTGTTCACCAGATACTTGAAGACCGCTTCCAGGTTATCGTCGTCGGAATAAACTTCCTGGATGGCCATTCCATCTTCCAGGGACAGCGCCGGCAGCCGGCCGTAGAAAATATCGGGCCGGCGTGTTTTGACCAAGAGGCCTTTTTCCTGGCTCAAGATCTCGAGCCCCTCCACATCGTCGAACGTGACCAGCTTGGCCGCGAGGTTCCGATAGTTGTCGCACACCAGCACGATGCGATGCGGGTACTTGTCCATGAGGTCGCGGATCTGCCGGACATGGCCCTCCGCAACCAAACGGCCGCGGTTGAGCAGGACGATGTTCGGTGTCACGGCCTGTACTTCGTGCAACACGTGGCTCGACACCACCACACTTTTTCCGTCCTGGCCCAGACGCAGGATGATGTCCATCAGCTCTCGGCGAGCCACCGGATCGGTACCGGTCAGGGGCTCGTCCAGGAACAGCACTTCCGGATCGTGCACGAGAGCCTGGGCCAGCTTGGTCCGCTGGCGCATCCCCTTGGAGTAGCCGCGGATCGCCCGGCCCATGTGCTCGGTCATGCGCACCAGTTCCAGGGCCCGCACGGTCGCGGTTCGCGCTTCGGGCCGGTCCAGCCCACTGAGCCGGGCACAGGTGTGAACGAAGTCCCAACCAGTCATCCATTCATAGAAGGCGTCTTGCTCGGGACACAGACCGAGAGACCGATTCAGAGCGGAATTATTCCACACCGATTGGCCCAGGACGCGCACTTCGCCCTGGCTGGGGCGCAGTTGGCCCGTGACCAACTGGAGCAGCGTTGACTTGCCGGCTCCGTTGGGCCCGAGCAATCCAGTGACGCCGCGCGGGATGCGGAGGGTCAGGTTGTTGATGCCGATGACGTTGCCGTACCACTTCGAGACGCCGCGCAGCTCCACGATCGGCGTCATTTCAGCCGGTCCAGCGACTTCACGCGGAAGGTCAAGATCCATAGCGAGAGTCCAAAGAGGCCCACCAGGACGGCGGCCGACCAGTACCAGGGATAACTCGGGCCTGCAAAAGCGGTAAGAACCTCCTGCGAGCGCTGGGCCCTCTGCGGCGGCACCAAACTGGCAAGCTGTTGCCAGGCCGAATGGGTATCCAACAGAGCTGCGCCGATGCGCTGCAAGTTTTGCGTATAGGAAACCATCAGGCACCAGTCGCTGCGGAGGGTACCCATGAGGATCCCGGCGACGGCTCCACTCACGAACCAGATGCCGACCCAGAACGCTCCAACGTAGCCGGAGCTGCGCGACAGTGACGAGATGGCCAGCATGAGCGTACCGGCCGAGACCACGATGACCAGGCCGTAGGCCACGCTCGCCAGACAGAGCCGCGCCGTATCCGTGACCACATTCAGATCAAAACTGAAACAAACACCGAGCAGGTAGGCGAGCAGGGCGGGCACAATGGCGACCGCTCCGAGATAGACGGCGATGACGCCGAGCTTGCCGACGAAGTAGTCGAAGCGGCGCAACGGCCGGGAAAAGTACAGCGGGATGGCATTGAAGCGCAGATCCTGGCTGATCAAGCTTGGCCCAACGAGCAAGACCAGGATCATGGAGAAGAACATCTGCACCTGGAAAAAATACTGATAGGCAATGGTCCAGATGCTGATGCGGAAATTGCGGGGTCCGTTTTGGATCTCCGGCGGCAGGTTGCGGACGAACGCCAGCAAAGGGGTGATCAGACTGGACTGCTGCTCGAACAACCCCCAGAACACCAACACCGCGGCCAGGGCCAGCGCCGGAATCCAGGCCAGGAGCACGACCAGGCGCGGCAACCGGTTCCGGAGCTGGGCCTGCACGCCCTGGCGCGTGATCGTCAGCCAGCGCCAAGTGTGGCCCGAGAGTTCACCGTGCCAGTGCTGATAGCCTTGATCGAAGATGGGCATTACTGGTCCTTCTCCCCTCGCCCCCTCACCCCAACCCCTCTCCCCCGAAGCGGGGGCGAGGGGCTCTATTGTTGCTCCGCGATGGCTTTGAGAAACACCTCTTCCAACGTGCTGCGCCGTGGCCGCAGATAGCGTATTTGCTCGCCGGCGGCGGCCGCGGTTTGCCAGAAGACGGCGGGTGTCTGATCGGCGGTCAACTCCACCAGCAAGCCCTCGTCCTTGATCTGGGCGGAACAACCGGCCGCGACCAGCTGGTGAGCGAACTGTTCCGGATCGGCCCTGACCCGGACTTCGAAGAGCCGCTGATGCAGTTGTTTGAGTTCCTGGATGGGTCCCTGGGCCAGCAGACTTCCCCGCCCCAGCACCATCACGTAATCGCAGACCGCTTCCACATCGGGCAGGAGATGACTGGAAAACAACAAGCTCATCTCCTTATTATGGGCCAGGTCGCGTGCCAGCTCGAGCAATTCCTGCCGGCCCGCGGGGTCCATGCCGTTGGTCGGCTCATCGAGGATCAGCAAACGCGGATCGTGCACGATCGCCGACGCCAGCTTGAGACGCTGTTTCATGCCGGACGAGTACGATTCGACACGGCGATAGCGTGCCTCGCCCAGCCCCACATAATCCAGCACTTCATGGGCCCGTTGCATGGCATCCTTGGACGTCATGCCGGTTAGTGCGCCCGCGTAAGCCACAAACTCGATGCCCACAATCGCGGGAAAGAGACACTCGTCCTCGGGCACGAAGCCAACGGCCTGACGGATATCTAGCCGCTGCGAACGGATGTCCATGTCGAGCACGTGCCCGATGCCGGAGTCGATGGTGATCAGCCCAAGCAGGGTGCGGATCATGGTCGTCTTGCCGGCTCCATTGGGCCCCAGCAGACCGATCGCACCTGGCGGAATGGCAACGGAGAGGTTCCGCAGCGCGGTGACCTTGCCATAGGTCTTGGTGACATTATGCAGCTCAAAGAGCATCATGGGGCCCCTATTCCCT
>JBGQLF010000310.1:0-9043 GCA_041499985.1 Gemmataceae bacterium | reverse complement strand
GCGGCACCCAGGAGACCACGGCAGCGCTCACCACGCAGTTTGGCTATGGAGCGCTCCAATTCGAGGCCCTCACGGACGACGCCAAGGACGCCAAAGTGACGTTCAATGCTTACAAGAAAGGTCCGTTTATTCACACCGCCCCTCGGCCAGAAGAGAAGGGTTGGCACAGGTTCCACGCCCAAGCGATGCCCGACGACCTCAGCGTCTGGGCCGACGGAAGCAAGGGGTTCGGTCTCCGGGGCACCTTCGATCAACCAACCGGCATCGCGTTCCACGTCCCAATCGGACAGAAGCTCGTCCTTCGGGGCATCAAGTATCTGCCGCTTCGCCTCACCTCCCTCTTTGATGGCAAAGACCTGACCGGCTGGAAGGAATTCCCCGGCCGCAAATCGAAGTTCACCGTCACGCCCGAGGGCTGGCTGAATATCAAGGACGGCCCCGGCGACCTACAGACCGAAGGCCAATGGGCCGACTTCGTCCTCCAACTCGACTGCATCAGCAACGGCAAGCACCTCAACAGCGGCGTCTTCTTCCGCTGTCGGCCCGGCGAGTACCAGAATGGCTACGAGGCCCAGATCCGCAACCAGTTCACGCCGGAGCCGACGCAGGAGTACACGATCGAAGAATACGACCCGAAGACCGGCGAACTCAAAGACAAAAAGAAGATCAAATCCACAGCCGTGGACTACGGAACCGGCGCCATCTATCGCCGCCAGCCCGCGCGGCGGGAAGTGGCCAAGGATGGCGAGTGGTTTACGATGACCGTCGTCGCCCAGGGCCGGCACATGGCGGTGTGGATCAATGGCATCCAGGTGACCGATTGGACGGACAATCGGCCGCTCCGCGATAATGCCCGCAACGGTTGCCGTCTGGAGAAAGGACCGATCAGCCTCCAGGGACATGACCCCACCACGGACCTGAGCTTCCGTAACTTCCGCATCGCGGAACTACCGTCGATGCCAAAGTAACCAGTTGAATTCGGGTTTATACGATCCTGTGAGGGGTTCTTGCCTGAGCCCGATGCACCGTCGTCCATTCGCAGGACGACGCTCTACCCCGGCCCCGTTGCTGTTGCCTGCTGGAGGTGTCGAGCCAGCAGGCAGTGGAAATGATAGCCTGCGCCTTCACGCCGCACGCTGAAGCGACCCGTGTCAAACGACCGACTGGCCAGGCCCCGCTGCACCTCTTCGCAGATCGCAACGTCTTCTAACTGAATCTGATGAGCGACCGCAACGCTCTCCGCCATGAAGTGTTCCGCCGTGGGACCGTCCGTGCGCGCAAAATAGAAATCGAAAATCACCCGGCAGCGGTCGGGCCCAAGCGGCAACACGAGATTGGTATCCATTACGCCTTGGTAGAGGTTGATCATCAAATTGGGGAACACCCACCAGTAGTAGGCCATGTTACCGGTCCGTACCTGGCCAACCGCCGACGCCTCGCCCGGACCCTCCGCAGGCCGCAAGGGGCTGATCTGCACGCTCGTGTTGCCGGCGATTTCCGTGCGGTAGTGCGCATAATCCACAATGCCTGCGAGTCCCGGATGGACGGTGTTCACATGGTAGCCGCCGTCCAGGTAGTTGTCGACGAACACTTTCCAGTTACAAGCGAGCTGGTATTCGCGCCGGGCCACCCAACGCAGAGCGTCCAGGCCGACATCCGCCGTGCGCTGGGGCAGCGGGACCAGGAACTCGGCCAGGGGCTGCGACATCGGCTCGGGGTGGACCCAGACGAACGGTCCCCACACGGCCACGGCCAAGCTGACTAGCCCGTGCTGCTCGCGCTCGAAGTCGGCGACGCCCTCAAACTCCGGCGCGCCGCGCAACCGGCCGGCCAGGTCATACGTCCAGCCGTGATAACGGCAGCGCAGCCGCGTCGCCTTGCCCGCGGCTTCCGGCACGACCGGCGCGGCGCGGTGCCGGCAGACATTGAAGAAGGCGCGCAGAGTGCCTTCCGCATCGCGCAGCACCAGGATGGGTTCGCCGGCGATGTCCGTCGTCAGGAAGGAACCGGGTTCGGATAGCTGATTGAGACGCCCGGCCAGCTGCCAGGTGTTGCCGAAGACATGGCGACATTCGGCGCGGTAGATCTCCGGATCGGAGTACCAGAGGCTGGGAATCGTCTGTGCATGCTCCAGCGCTGCGTTCGAGTCGAAGAGCCTAAGCTTTTCACGTAAACTCTGAGACATGGGTATTGTTACCTTCAGGCCGGTGTCGCTTGCTTCATCTTGTGGGTACTCTCGGGCCCAGCTTTCGCGGGTCTCCCTTCGAATCCTTGCTTGTTCCGGCTAGCACTCGAGGTCATAATAGCCTCTGTCCCAGCGCTAGGAAAGGAACAGCTGATGGCCTCCCAAGCGGCTCCCGCCCAGTCTGATTGGACGATCGCGGATCTGTTTCATTATTTCGGTCCGATGCCCTTGCGCCGGATTCGGCCCGACCCGGTCCCTGGTACGGCGACGGAGCAGGATGTACTCGACTTACACAGGCGGGAGAAGCGTTTATACGAACTCGTCGAGGGTGTCCTGGTGGAAAAAGTCATAGGCTTCAAGGAGTCGGCTCTGGCGTGCGCGCTGATCCAAATCTTGCGAAACTTCTTAGCCGGACGCAAGTTGGGCACCGTCACGGGGGCGGATGGCATGCTGCGATTGGCCCCCCACTTGGTGCGGATTCCCGATGTGGCGTTCATCGCTTGGGATCGCTTGCCCAACCGGCGACTTCCTGATACCCCAATCCCCGACGTTGCGCCCGATTTGGCCGTCGAGGTGCTGAGCGAGAGCAACACTGCGGAGGAGATGAAGCGCAAACTGCGCGATTACTTCCAGGCCGGCACCCGCGTGGTGTGGCTGGTTGATCCCCAGACTCGCAGCGTACAGGTTTACACCTCGCCCGGCAGGTCGAAGCTGCTCCGGGAAAACCAAATGCTTGATGGTGGGAAAGTGTTGCCTGGCTTTTCGCTGTCGCTCCGCGATCTCTTTGCCGAACTCGCTGAGCAATAGCGCGTAGGCTTCCCCTGGTGGGCTCGTCAGCTCCCGAACAACTCCCGGATCGGCTGTCCCCGGCTGATCGGAAAGGGCCGGCCTAGCTGATCGCGGATCTCGGTGTGCGGGTCCAATCCCAGTGCGGCATATAGCGTCGCCGCGATGTCGTCTGGCCTGACGGGATTGTCCTTGGGAAACGCACCGGTCGGGTCCGAAGCCCCGTACACGATGCCTCCGCGAAGACCGCCACCCGCCATCAAAACGGTGTAACACTGCGGCCAATGGTCCCGGCCTGCATCGCGGTTGATCTTCGGTGTACGTCCAAACTCGCCACACCAGATCACAAGCGTCTCATCGAGCAGCCCGCGCTCGTGCAAGTCCTCCAACAGGGCCGAGACGGCTACATCGGTATTGGGCAACCGGCTGTTCTTGAGAGTGGGAAAATTATCTTTGTGCGTGTCCCAGCCACCGATGCCTGGTGAGTAATAAACCGTCACGAAGCGGACCCCGGCTTCAACAAGACGGCGCGCCATCAGGCACGATTGGCCATACGTCGTGCGACCATAGCGCGCCCGCACGCGGTCGGGCTCGCCGTGGATGTCCAGGGCCTGCTGCGTGGCCTGCGACGTGAGCACGCTCAGGGCGCGCGCATGGTGAGCGTTCATCCCCTGGATCGCTGCACCCCGGTCAGCCAGGCGGGAGAGGCCTTCTAGATCATGGCGCAAACTGTCGCGCTCCACCGCCCGTTCCACGCTCACCTCCGCGGGCAGCGTCAGCTCGTCGATGCTGAAGGTGGGTGCATTGGGGTCGCTGGTGACGAAGAGCGGATCGTACATCTTGCCGAGAAAGCCGGCGAACTCGCCAGGTGTGCGGAAGGGCCCGTCGGCAATCATGGTCGGCAGCGCGACGAAGGGAGGCACCTTGTTCGAGCGGGCACGCCCGCTGTCCAGGTGAGCGACGACGGAGCCGTACGCGGGCACATCGATAGCCGAGGCATTGGAGGTCACGATGTCGATGAGCGGCTGATGTCCCGTGAGCGAATAGTAGGCGGCCGAGTTATGGCTGCTGGTGCGATGGTGCACCGAGCGCACCAGCGCGAAACGATGACTGAGCTGCGCCAGGCGTGGCACATGCTCGCTGAAGCGCACGCCCGGAACTCGGGTCGGAATCACCGGAAACGGTCCCCGGATCTCTTCGGGTGCGCCCGGTTTGGGGTCAAAGGTATCGAGATGGCTCGGCCCGCCAAACTGGTGCAGCAAGATGCAGGAGCGAGCTCCAGGGCGTCGCGTGGCGCCCCGTGCTTCTGCCTCCAGCAGGCGCGGCAACGTCAACCCCAGCGTGCCCAGCGTGCCGACCCGAAGCAGTTGGCGCCGGTTTAGCGGCATGCTGAGGAAGTCACGGCAGCAGGGTACACGAGAAGGAGTCGCCATGGCGTACCTCGTCTGGTTGTCGGTCTCGAGCCCGCCGACAGAGTCAGTGCGGATAGCCCAAGATGGCTCAGCTCAGGATCGGCTGAGCCACTGGTCCATTGACGTCACCTGATTCTGACCTCCCCAGAGCGGGACGTCAACGCTTCATCACCCACGCCGCCGGCACTTGGCTAGAATGGTTCTAACTTCAGGAGACCCGGTCCGGGTAGGTAAGGGGATCACGACATGCCCCGCTATGTGATTCTTGAACACGATCATCCGGTGCTGCACTGGGATTTCATGCTGGAAGCCGGCGGCAGGCTGCGAACCTGGCGCCTGGCTGCCCTGCCGGGGCCCAATCAGACGGTCGCCGCCGAACCGATCGCGGACCATCGACTTGAATATTTAGACTATGAAGGTCCTATTAGAGGTAATCGTGGCCGGGTTGTGCGCTGGGATCGCGGAATGTTCAGCTGGCTGGAAGAATCGCCCGAGCGCATCGTCGTCCAGATGGAAGGTGACCGCTTGCAAGCTACGGCGTACCTGGAGCGGCGGGTGACGAACGAATGGATTCTAACACTGCGGGCCCGGGCAGAACCAATCTGCGGATCATTCACCGTCCACTTTCCTGGTCGGTAGAACGGCATGTGGCGCGGCGTCGATCGAACGGCCGCTGATGACGAGCATGCCCGGTCGCAGCTCGAGGCGCTGCATCTGAAAGGTCGGATTCGTCCGATCCGCCTGAAAATGGAGCAGGGCAACGGGATTACCATTGTGACGATACCAGTTGACAGCGATATTGCGTTCCCGGGCCGCTTCGTAAACGCGCTCGAGGAGCGATTGAGCTGAGACGCGCAGGGCCCCCGCGTGCAAGCCCTGGAACTCCATCGCCACCAGGTTCGGCTCTTTGGGCACTAGCCAGATGCGGAAATCCAGCGACACAACAGTGCTCCAGGGGGCGCGGCCGTACCGAAACGCCAGGCGCACCTTGTCCGCCTCCAGAGCGATGCGCGGGGATTGAATGCCTTCGGGAAGTGGCAAGATTCTTTCGGCGCCATTTTCGAGGAGAAAGTCTTCTTCGAAATAACTGTTAAACTGCTCGTCGGTGAAACGTGCGTCCCACTGCCGCTTGTTGACGATGTCGTTGATCAGCTCCACAAATTTGGCCTTGAGCGCGCGCGAGCCCTGCTGCCGTTCCTTCCCCAGCGCCACGGCGGAGCGACGGTAAAACTCGGGCTCGTGGCGCACCAGCAGGATCAATACGGTGGCAGTGGTTCCGACGAGCAGGAACACGATCACGAGGGCCAAGAGGAACGGATGCCGACTCATCGCGATGGCCTGGGTCAACGTGGGGCAGGTTGGCAACCTGCCGGGGAGGTTTCCCGGGGCAAGTTGCAGACCTGCCCCACCGTGGGACGGACCATAGCGGACCCCCGCCAAGCGGTCAATCTCGACTGGGGGCCGGGCCGCGGCGGCGTGCGGTGGGCAAGCGGGACAGCGTTGTCCCCTACTCAATGTGTTCGCTGTGGGTTTCCTTGTGCGCTTTCTTCTCATGTCGCTCCTCGTAATGTGCTTTGAGCGATTCACAAGGATGGAAGATCGTCGGGATGACATTGGGTACTTCCGGTCCATCCGTCGCATAAGCGCCCGTGCCCCCTTGATAGCGGCGGCAATGAACCCAACGCAGGATCACGAGGTGGGGCAAAAGGCAGCCTTCGTAGTCCCATCCCCAGGTACCATCGCAGGGACCTCGGCAGTCGCCGCACACCGCCGCGCCTCCGCCGACGTAGTAACCCACGTAGTGGTCGTTTTCGGACAGGACCGCCCAACAGGCAACCTTCTGAGGACAGCCGGCCCCATGTTGCGTCTGCTGGGCCCGCACCTCAGTCGCCAAGAGATGGATCATCAGACCAGCGCCCACAAGCGCGACGGCAATACGACACATCGGAATCCTCCCGAGTAAGAGGCGCTGCTTCCTTGCCAAGTTCTCGGATGACGGCGCGGGCGCCTTCCGCGCGCCCTTTTCCAATCGTAATGAAGATCGGCAGAATAGCGGGTGCGCGTTGAGGGAAAGCCACCGGGGAAGATGGGGAACAAAACCGAGCCAGGTCTTTGGGACCTGGCTCGGAAAGATGGAGAACCTTTGCGAGACTACCTTAGCCTTCCGGATTGCGCAGGGTCTTCTGGAACGGCAAGCGGATGCCATTGACCATGACTTGGTCGGCCCGAAGGTTCCCCGGGGCGTTGAAGCCCATCTCGCCGAAGATTGTGACCACGTCGTCCTGATCGACGCCGTCACCGCTAACCCCAAAGCCACCGACCAGGCCATTAGGCCCGGCTGTGGCGATCGCCTTGTAGAGCGGGCTGCTACCCGGGAAGAAGACGATGCCGTCGCGGTTGGCGAGGTTGGTGGTGGAGTGGAAATTCGTTCCCGGGTTGAAGGCGTCAAATCCCTGGACACTCTGGAATGCCGAAGCCGGCAGCGGAGGACCGCTGTCGAGACCGGTGAACGGCGCGGCGCCCCCATCGTTGAGGATCGAGAACGGGCCCGGCGGGGCACCGTCGATGCCTTCCGGGAACCGTGGCAGAGCCACATAGCGGAAGGTGCGGTTGGTAAACGCCACGCCCGCCGCCACACCCTGGATCTGATCGATCGTCTGGAGCTTCGTCGGGTCGGCGTAGTAGTTAACGTTGCGGGACTTGGCGACGGCGACGTCGATCGAGAAGATCGTGGCATCCGGCATACGGAAGAGGCCGAGGATTTCGCCGTCGCGGCCGGCGACTGACAGGACCATCTTGGTCCGCGTGCCCAGAGGCAGACGGATAGCGGCCCGGGTGTTGACCGCTTGGGCGACGCCCTGAGTGATCATTCGGACCACATCATTGGCAGTGATCGTCCCGTCCGAGCTAGCATGGGGCGTCACGAGCCAGCCCTCGGGCACAGGCAGTCCGTCGCGGAGGTTGTTCGGGGCCAGGAAATCATCCGGGTCGCCGAGCTTCTTGTCGGGACCGTAGTCCAGCAGCGGCTCATTCGTGCCGCTATTGGGATCGCCCACGCCCAGCGTCTTGCCGAAATTCAGCACGGTCTGTGGGCCTTGTGTCCCGCCCGGACCAACGACGTCCAGCGTGATCCCGACGAGGTCGAGCCGCCCGGTCGCATCGATGAACGTAATCTCGGGCAGCGGGGCGACCTTGCCATCGGCACCGGTGATGGCGTCGAAGGCCATGTACTCTGCCTCGAGCGACCGGTCGCGACGAGACGGATCAAAATTGATGTTCAGAGCCGAGTTCTCCTCCGTGGCAATGCCGGTCGTTCCGGGGAAGAACACGCCAATGCCGCCGACCAGGTTCGGGACCCCGTTCTCCACTTTGTAGATCGGGAGGCCGCCCGGCAGTGTGCCGATCCCGCGCGGCACGGCGTTGGGCGCCAAGCCCGAGGCAGTGCCATATGAGACCGGAGGCGTCAGTTGCAACTCGGTCGGGATCGTGGCCGGGATGTTCTGATCCGCGACGTTGAACCGGTTGGGCAGTCGAATATCATCCGCCGTACCCAGGATGTTGTCCGCACCCGGATTGAAGAGGGTATCCCGGTTGGTACCCTCGATCTGGAAGAGGTCCACCTGGGGCGTGAACTGTACGCCTGGCGGGAAGTGGCTGCCGAGGTTCAACGGAGCCACGAAGCCAGGACCGCGGAACGGAGAATTCGGATCGGTTATACTCGGGTTCGACTCGATCTCGCGCTGCGTGACGGTTGTTTGGCTGATGAACTGGATGGTCCGCGAGGTCAAGGGCGCTTCGTTATTGCCGAAAAACGCGCCGGTGCGAGCTTCGGCCAAGGCTCCGTCGATGGCGTACACCAGGTTCGCCGTGTTGCCCGTGATAGCCGGCGAGACGCCCCCTTCGACGCGCACGCCGAGGACCCGTCCACCACGGTCCACGATGGCGATGATCGCGTCATTGCTGGCAGACGCCTGAGCGGCATTGGAAAGCAACCGATTCACTTCTGTCGTATTGAGAGACTGGTTGGAGTTGGCGTACGAGCCCGGGGCAAACTCCTCGGAACTCACGAGGGAGGCGACAATCGCTTCCTGGCGCGCGCCGCCTTGCAGCGCGGCGAGGAAACTATTCAGCCCACCGGAATCGGCCGAGCGACCCAGGAACTGCGTGTAGAAGCCCTGGATCAGGTTTTGGCGGAATTCCGTGCTGCTGAAGATGACACCGGCCACATCCGTCCGGCTCGCCCCATTGGCCAGCGCCTGAGTAAACGTTGCCTGGCCGCCGACGTCGATGGCTCGCCCGAGCGCATCCTGGTAGAGCGTGCTCAGGAAGCCGCTGTTGGTGCTGCCGCCGCGGGTCTGGAAGTATTCATCCGACCCAGTCAGAACAGCCTCGACCTGTTGCACGGTACCGCCGTTCTGAAGGAAATTGGAGAAGGCGCTCGACCCCACCGGATCGGCGGACCGGTGGAGAAACTGCTCAAACAAACTGTTCACCTCGTTGGTCGTGAACTCGGGACTCATCTGGATGGCCAGCGCTACCTGATTGCGATCAGCGCGGCTGAAGGTCAAAAGGCTGACAAAATCCCCGGATGCGGGATTGGGAGTCGCGGTGACCCCCGACGCAGGGTCGGCGGCCGCACTGCGGCCGAGCAAGTCCAGGT
>JBGQLF010000309.1:0-9043 GCA_041499985.1 Gemmataceae bacterium | reverse complement strand
GGCCTCCCTCCCCGACCCAACTCCCCCTCTTCCTGCCTTTCTTGGGCCGGTGACCCCGATGGGGCACCGGCCTCGTTTCTTTCTTCGCTACGCGTTCCGCTGCCCGATGAGCCGGCAGGAGTCCCTCCAGCACGGACTACTGACTATCGAGCAAATCCCGCATCCTAGGCACGTCCGGTGTCACCGGCATCTCCACAGACGGGGTAAGCGCCGTAAGCGGGTCAGGCGATGATCACGGAAGCAAGAGCAAGCCGATAAACAGGGCTAGACAGGCTGGGAATGTTTTCCCAAGCCGGTAGCGATTCCAGGCCCACGGGAGTGGCGGAATCGGGGTTAGGCCTAGAAACTGGCCCGGCCAACACGATCATGGGGGCACCAGCCGGACCCCAGTTCGACGAATCCACCTAAGTGGTCCACGTGCCGATGAGGAGGCGACAATCATGAGGATGCGCTTGCGAGCGCCGTTGCTGGCGGGGTTGGTGGCCCTGGTCGGGGCAGTCCAACCAGCCACCGCTGCGAACTGCGGTGCCGACAAGTACGCCTGCGGTTCGCAGCCGTGTTGCGATGCCCAGTGCTGCTTTACTGCGTGTCAGCAGCAATGCCGCACCACCTACAAACTGGTGTACGACAAAGTCCTGGAGAAACGGTGGCATACCTGCTACCAAACCGTCCAGGAAACGGTCATGAAGCCGGTCACCAAGACCTGCTATCGCGAAGAGTGCAAGACGTGCTACAAGCCGTGCCACGAAACCTGCTACAAGACGGTCCAGCAGACCTGCTGCCGGCCGGTCACCGAGACCTGCTGGAAGGAATGCCGGTACACCGTGTGCAAGCCGTGCTACCAGACCTGCATGAAGGAGGTCTGCGAGACCTGCTGCAAGCCGGTCTATGAGACCTGCTGGAAAGAGTGCCGGTATACCATCTGCAAGAAGGTGCCGGAGACCTGCTGGAAGGAATGCTGCTATACCGTCTGCAAGCCGGTCTGCGAGCAGCATTGCGAGAAGCACTGCCATCAGATCTGCCAGAAGATCTGCGAACAGCACTGCCGCGAGGTCTGCGAGACCATCTGCAAGCCGGTCTGCGAGACCTGCTACAAGGACGTCTGCGTCACGACCTGCAAGCCGGTTACCGAGTGCACCATGAAGACGGTCTGCTGCACGGCCTACAAGACCGTCACGGAGACCTGCTACCGCGAGTGCACCAAGACCGTCTGCAAGCCGGTGACCACCTGCAAAACTGTCAGCAAGAAGTGCGGCGAGTGGGTGACCGAGACGTACTGCGTCCCGGGCAAGAAGTGCACCCACTGGGAAAAGATTCCGGGCGAGTGCAGCTTCGATCCGTGCACCTGCAAGACTTGCTACCGGGCACCAACCTGCCGCAAGGTTGAATGCCAGAGTCCGCCGCAGACCTGCACCCGCAAGGTCTGGAAGGAACACACGGTATGCGAGCAAGTGCCTTGCACGACTTATGTTAAGGAATGCGTCGTCGAGAAAGTGCCCTATACGGTGTGCAAGCAGATTCCTTGCACCATCACCAAGCAAGTGCCCTGCACGGTCACCCACATGGTGAAGGAGACCTGCGTCAAGAAGGTGCCGTATACGGTTACCCGTACGGAGACCCAGGTCGTCAAGAAGCAGGTTCCGTACACGGTCAGCCGGACGCTCCGCGGCGCGTTTGTCGATGCGTCGGGTGGCACGTATGACTGCGGCGGCCCGGGCCGGACCTTCCAGGAAGGCGCCCAGGTCGTTACCACCAGCACGTACACCACGACCAAGATGGTGCAGGAATCCTGCGTCAAGAAGGTGCCCTACACCACCTACCACACGGTCACCGAGGAGTGCGTCAAGAAGGTTCCTTACACCACCTGCAAGATGGTGCCGACGACCGTGAAGAAGATGGTGCCGGTCACGACCTGCACCATGGTCAAAGAAGAGTGTGTCAAGAAAGTCCCGTACCAGGTCTGCCGGATGGAAAGCTACACCGTCTGCAAGCAGGTGCCCTATACGACCTGCAAGATGGTGCCTTACACCGTGCAGTACAAGGTCCCCTACACCGTGACCGAGTGCGTGCCGACGACGGTGTGCAAGCGCGTCAAGGTGTGTGTGCCTGAGGAAGTGTGCGTGACTCGTTGCCGCCGCGTCCCGGTGTGCGAATGCACCGACGGCTGCGAACATCCCAGCCTCTGGCAACGCCTCTGCGCTCGCCGGCTCTGCTGCGAGTCGAGCTGCGACACGGGCTGCTGCAAATGATGGCCCCCGGACGAGCGGGGTCGGCCCCAGCCGATCCCGCTCTCTTCTTGGAGTCAAGCGACACAACCCTCTCCTTCAGCGAGGGCGGTACTCTCCGGAGTACCGCCCTCTTTGCGTTGGCTGACTGCGCAGACGGCATGCCCTGTGCTCCATGCAGTTCAGGCCTCCTCCGCGGCGGAGTGAGCGATAGAATGGCTACTGAGTACCGCGCACCGAGTACCGAGTGCTGCGTACTCAGTACTGAGAGGATCCGAGATGTCCAGCTATGACCCCTACCGTCCGCGTTCGCCGCGGCCCAGTTACCGCTGGCCGCTCGTGTTACTCCTCCTCGTCGGCGGTCTGATTTTCTGGCGCGTGTGGCCGCGCTGGACGGGGGAATCCAACCCGGAGGCCGTGCCCCGGATCGTCACGCCGCGCGGGGACTTGGCTGACGAAGAAAAGTCAACCATTGCCCTGTTCCGCAAAGTGTCGCCCTCGGTGGTGTACATTACGACCCTGCACGTGCAAAGGGATATCTTCAGCCGGTCCGTGCAGGAAGTCCCGGAGGGGACCGGCTCCGGCTTCATCTGGGATGATCAAGGGAACGTCGTCACCAACTACCATGTCATTCAAAACGCCAATGCGGCCAAGGTGATTCTGGCGGATCAGTCGGCCTGGGATGCCAGCCTGGTGGCCGTCCACCGCGACAAGGACCTGGCCGTGCTGAAAATCGACGCCCCCAAGAGCCGGCTGCATCCCATCGAGCTTGGCAGTTCGCAGGATCTACAGGTTGGACAGAACACTTTCGCTATCGGCAATCCCTTCGGGCTCGATCAGACGTTGACCAAGGGAATCATCAGCGCGCTCGACCGGGAGATCGAGTCGGTGACGGGCCGGCCCATCAAGGGGGTGATTCAGACCGATGCGGCCATCAATCCAGGCAACTCCGGCGGGCCGCTGCTCGACAGCTATGGCCGGTTGATCGGTGTCAATACGTCAATTCTCAGCCCATCACGAGCATCGGCCGGCATCGGCTTTGCCATTCCGGTGGACGAGGTCAATCGCGCGGTGCCGGAGCTGATTGCCCACAAGCGCGTTGTGCGTCCGGTGCTTGGGATTCATGTGGCTGAGGACCAGATCGCGCGCCGGGCGGGCGTGGCCGACGGGGCACTCATTCTGTCGGTCGCACCGGGAAGTGCCGCGGAAAAGGCCGGACTGCAACCGACGCAGCGCGATGCCAACGGGCGACTGCATCTGGGTGATGTGATCCTGGCGCTCGACGGCAAGCCGGTGAAATCGACTCGCACTCTGTATTCGCACCTGGAAGACTACAAAGTGGGCGACACGGTCAAGGTGACCGTGCTGCGCGACAGCGAGCGGGTTGATGTACAGGCCACGCTCCAGGCCGCCGAGTCGCCCCACCTTTGTTTCGCCGCGAGCCTCGGGCGAGCGCGGGCTGCGCGCTCGCCCGAGGCTCGCGGCTAAACAAAGAGCCGGGCGCTCACGATTTCGGCCGCAAACCGATACTCAAGCGGTATTCCGTCAAACGCACCTTCAGCTCCTTATGCTCGTCGAGCTGCCTCCAGCGCTCGGCCGCTGCGGCCAGGGCGGCGCCCGGTTCCTTGTTTCCGATCAGGGCCGCCCGGACTTCCGCGACGACGGCTTGCTGGTGGGCCCGTTCGTCGGGAATTCGCAAGCGAACGACCGGATTGATGATGTGGGGATTGGCCACCGTCTGGCTCACGGTCTCGACAAGGGTCTCGGTCAGGTGGCGGTTGAGGCCGAAGGCCTGCCAACCCTCGCGGTTTTGCAGCTGCTCCCGCCGGAACACCCCGCCACCCCAGGCCGGCTCGACGACCGTGTCGCGACTGGTTTTCGGACTACTGAGGTCTGCCAGGAGAGCAAAGGCCTCCTCGGGATGCGCGGCGCCACGTGGTACCACCCCCAGCCAGCCGGCCGAGCCGACGTAGGGGACGTGATTTCCGCCTGGAAGGGCCTGCTCCACGCCCTTGTGGTAATCGAAGACCTTGCCGCTTCCCGGGACGCGGCACAGCCCGAATTTCCCGGCAATGGCTGGACTGCTCTGGAAACGGCCGATCCAGGTCGGACTAGCCAGGCACAACACGGCTTGGCCGTCACAAAAAGTCTGAGGCGGTTCGCGCATCGGCTGGGGCGGCCGATACGCCTGGAGACGCTTGAGAACGTTTAGTGCGTGGACGAATCCCGGCGTGGCAATGCGGATGGCTCCCGTCTCACAATCGTAATGACAGGAAAAGGTTTCGACGTCGCTGGGCGGATTGGGATCGCCATCGCGCACCGCTCGATGTGCGAACGGCACGGCCACCGCATAGAAGAGACGGTCCAGATCCTCGTCGCCTTCGGGCAGCGGCGGCAAACTAGGCGACTGGCTCTGCTGAGAGAAAAACTCGGCGATGTCCGCGAACTCCTCCCAGGTTGCGGGGGGGACCAGGTCCCGCCCGCGCTGGGCTCGGTAGGCTTGCCGATGCGAGGCTTCGCCCAGGAGGTCCGCGCGATAGAAGCACAGGAGTTCGTCACCCAGGAGCGGGAACGCATGGACCTTCGCATCCCAAAGCAACAACTTCTCCCGATAAATCGGCAACATATTCTCCCAGGCGTAGCTGCCGGCACGGGCCGTGTAGCTGTCCGGCACGGACAGCAATGCGCCCGCAGCCGCCCAGCGCGGCACCTGTGGCGTGGCCAGTACCCAGATGTCCGCGCCGACCGTGTCCTGCGGCCCTATCGTCGGATCGTAGCGCGCGACCTCCAGACGGATGCCTCGCTGCGAAGCCCAGCGGGCCCCGTAGCGCTCGATTACGCTGGCGGACGGGTCACCGGGGCAGGCAACTTTGATCAGCGTGGCAAGGCCTCCAGCGATCCCCGAGTGGGAGGGGACCGACCGGGGAGAACAGCTGCTGGTCCCGGTCAAAAGCGCAAGGACGGTAAGACCGATCGCTGAAAAAACGATTCCCGCGCCAGCGCTTTTCGGTTGCATACAATGCGCCTCTGTGCCTAGAATAGCCACGAATTCAAAGTTTCTTCGCCAGTTTATTCTAGTGCCAGCCATCCAGGAGGGCGACATACCGACCAGCAGGTTCAGAACAGGGTCACCCCCCGTTGAAGCTTGCGAGAAGCCGCCCTGCTCTAGGCGCTTCGGACCGCTCCTAACCTGCTGTGTGAAGAATGGCGAAGACACCGGTGAATCCTTCGAGCCGCAGCGAGATTTCGGGACGCGTGCACCCCGGCTTCTCACTGCCATCGCCCCGAGGAACCGATTCGAGACTGGCTTCTTCTCGACCTTCCTTGGCCGACTCGCGGGTCCGGTACACCCAGCCGGAACCCCTAGTAGCGCGGTTGATGGCCTGGCGCGTGCAAGGCACTCTGTGACCGCGAGGAAGTGTGGAGTTGCCTCTCATGCAGGCGCGTTTCAATTCGACGGGAGCGAGGTCATCTCATGAAGCTGACTCTGGAAGTGTTGACGGCTGGGAAGATGCAAGGGAAAACCATCCCGATCACGCTGTCACAGTTCATCATCGGCCGGGATCCGCAATGTCAATTACGTCCCGCCAGTGCCCTGATCAGCAAGCGGCACTGCGCCGTGCTTGTCCGCAACGGCGGCGTCTATGTTCGCGATTTCGACAGCACCAACGGCACGTTCATCAATGAGCAGCCGGTCAAGGGGGAGCGCGAACTCCGCGATGCCGACCAGCTCAAGGTAGGACCCCTCGATTTTCGCGTGCATATCGAGGGGATTCTAGCTGTGGACAAACCAACACCTATTCCTCCAACCAAGGCGCCGGAGAAGAGTCAAGATGATGATGATGCGGCCGCGATGCTGCTGTCGCTCCAGGATGACAGTGTTGCTCCCTCCCTCGGTACGCCGGTGGATAGCGAAGGGGTGCCCACGGGTAGCACGCTGATGGAAGCTTTGCCCAACCCGTCCTCTGAAGAGGGCGGCAAAGGCGACGCCAAGGCCGAGACGGACAAATTGCAGGCGGTCAAGCAAGCCCAAGCGAACACCTCGGTGGCGGCCAAGGCGATTCTGGATAAGTACATGCGCCGGCCGCGCAGCTGAGCAGGGGTCAGAGAAGTAGGGTCCGTACCAAGCGCACGGTACTCCGTACCCCGTGTGCTCGGTATCCGTACGGACTCCTGGCCCTAACGCCGGGTCAGGAATATGGATCACGCTTCATCCGACATACGACTCCAGCTAGCCCGCGCGCTCCTCTCCTGGTTTGACCGCAATCGGCGCGTTCTTCCCTGGCGGAAGGATCGCGATCCGTACCACATCTGGGTCAGCGAGATCATGCTCCAACAAACCCAGGTGGCCACGGTTATTCCATTCTATACACGATTCCTCGAAGCCTTCCCCAGCATCCCGGCCCTCGCGGCCGCCGAGTTGCAGGACGTGTTACGCCTCTGGGAGGGCCTCGGTTACTATCGTCGCGCCCGGAACTTACACGCGGCGGCGCAGCGCCTGGTCCGTGAAAGCGCTGGCTGCATTCCCAATGATCCGTCGCTGATGCGTGGCCTGCCCGGAATTGGCCGGTACACGCTGGGTGCCATCCTTTCGCAGGCCTATGATGCCCGTTTGCCGGTTGTGGAGGCGAACAGTCAAAGGGTGCTCAGCCGCCTCTTCGGGTGGCGCGACGACCCTCGCGGGGGCCCGGCTCGTCGCCGGCTCTGGCAGACTGCCGAGGCGCTGCTACCGAAGCGCCGCGTCGGTGATTTTAACCAGGCGCTCATGGAACTTGGCGCTTTGGTTTGCACTCCGCTGGCGCCGCGCTGTCCGGCTTGTCCTGTGGCGCGTCACTGCGCAGCCCGACGCCTGGGTGTGCAGGAGGAGATTCCTGCCCGGGCCGCACGGCCGGAGACGGTCAGACATGAAGAGGTTGCCGTGATCGTACGGCGGGGCACGCGGGTACTGCTGCTACAACGCCCTGACGAGGGGCGCTGGGCTAGCTTGTGGGAGTTCCCCCACGGCGCGGAAGAAGCGGGCGAAACGCACGAACGCGCTGCGGTCCGGCTGGCGCAGCAGTTGGCGGGCATCGCTGTGAAAATGGGACCGGAACTGCTCACATTACGGCATAGCGTTACCCATCATCGTATCACCCTGGTCTGTTTCGAAGCCGACTACCGATCGGGGAGATTTCAGTCCTCCTTCTATCGCGCGGGCAACTGGTTGGAGCCGGGACAACTCGCCGCTTATCCCGTCAGTGCCCCGCAACGCCGCTTGGCGCAGAAACTGATCTCGCCCGACCGCCAGCAACGCCTGTTCTAGGCGTGGACTCCACCGAATTCCTGATGACAGGCGACTACCAGATGAGTACCATCCCCAGCATGGACTTCTCTCGTTTCGCCTTTCTCTCAGGAGACGTGGTATGCGTACTCTGTGTCGATCTGGACCACTGCTGCTGGCACTTGGGGTAGCCCTCGTTGGATGCTCGAACGCGCACGGCCCTCATGCGAGAGGTCCTGTCGCGCCCGCGCCAGGCGATGCTGCAAACGTCGGGGATTCCCCTGCGACAGCGCCAGATGTCACCTTGGTGGTCCCCGGCATGACCTGACCGGTGGGCTGAACGAAGCGGGTGCGCGACGCGCTCGCGACTCTACCGTGGGTAGAGCAAAAGTCCATTGTGACCGACATTGCCACAAAAGAAGTCCAATTCCGCCTGGCCGACAAGAGCAAGTTCAACCTGGACGAGGTGAAGAAGGCTCTGGAAGCCCAGAATTTCCAGGCTATTAAGCTCAAATCCGGCCCCACATAAGTTCTCGCTGGGGCTTGCCTCTGGCAGCGATCCGTGAGGCAAGCCCACATATCTCGGGTCCATTTCCGCCCGCCCATTCGCGGATGACGGGAATGGCCTTCCAGTTTCCCCACTCAAATGGAATGCCGGCTGCCGTGATTCGTCTTAGCTCATGAGGCCATTGGATCCCAGTCGACCGGCCTGTGCCCTCGATCATGGAACCAAATCGCCCTTTATCAGACGCTCGCTCAGTTCCCCGCACGTGTCGCTCGCCGTGCGAGAGAACAATCCCGCGGAACCTTATCTACCTTTGTTGGGTTTTACCCAGTATCTTGTGGCCAGCCGGAACCGGGGCAGTTATTCTGTGGCGGCCGGGCGAGGCCGCACCGCTCACAGCCTCGACCGGCACCCTGACCACCGGCAACCGCCGGCTGAACACCAGGGTCGGACCCTACCCCGCGAACCGGTGCCGATCCACGTGGGGAACCCGTCGGCGGCCGGACGCGATTCTCTCCCCGGAGCCTGCGATGCAGCGCACGACCCCCCTGACACTGGCCGCGGCCCTACTCTGGACTGCCGCGGCCTCGGCCCAGCGCGGGCCGGCCCCCCTCCCCTCGCCGGAGGTGAAGCCCGACCGCACCGTCGTCTTCCGCCTCAGCGCCCCCAAGGCCAGCGCCGTCCAGGTCCGCGGCGAGTGGGGCGCTCCCCAGGCGATGACCAAGGAGGACAACGGCGTCTGGAGCGTCACCGTTGGCCCCCTGGAGCCGGACCAGTACTCCTATACGTTCAACGTGGACGGCGCCACAGTCGTGGACCCGCGCAACACCCGGCTGAAGATCGGCCGCGGCTCAATGTCCAACCTGCTCGAGGTGCCCGGCAACGCGGTGCAAGACCTCAAGCCCGTGCCGCACGGCACCCTGCACACCCACCGCTACGAGTCGAAGGCGCTCAACGGCAAGCCGCGCCGCCTGACGGTCTACACCCCGCCGGGCTATGAGACCGCCGGCGACCAGCGCTACCCGGTCCTGTACCTGCTGCACGGCTCCGGCG
>JBGQLF010000308.1:0-9048 GCA_041499985.1 Gemmataceae bacterium | reverse complement strand
TGGGGTTGGAAAAGGTAGCCGCCGGGGCACCCCGGCGGCCTGCACAAACCGGAGTGCCTTCTTACCGGTGGCCCTGGCGTTCGCGCCATTCATGGCGGGCATGTTCACGCCGTTCCTGCCATTCGTGCTGCCAATGCGGATTCCCGTACCACGAGCCGTAGTATCTCGGTCCGTACCAGGAGGTGCGAGGCGGCGCGTAATAGTAGGATCCGTAATAGCCATACGACGGCGCATACCCGTAGTATGGGGCGTAGTAAGAGCTGTACGCGGGAGCGTAGGAGCCATAAGGGGGATAATCGTAATAGCTCCCGGAGTAGACAGGATCGTAGTAGGCGTGCAGCGCCTGGCTGAGCCAGCTCGCTTGAGACGGACTGGGGCTGGCGGCCACGAACGCTAACGCGGCAATAGCCACGGCCGAAAACAGGAGCTTGCGCATCGGATACCTCCTCTCAGACTTCTCTTGTACGCTCTCCGAAGCTTCCTCTATCCAAGGTAAGTGCAATTGCCGTGCCATTGGGGCAGGTAAGAAGACACCGATCTGTTGGACTTCTTGGCGAAGGAACACGGCGTCCGAGTGCCACCGGTCATCTCCACGGCAGAACCCGGTACCGTTGCCCATCGGGCCCAACGACGTAGACGCGGTCTTGAATGCCATCTTGCCCACCCGACTGCGCACTTGGCTGCGCGCGCTCGATCCTCGCCAACCATCGTTTGGCCGCCGTCACAGCCTTCGCTTCGGTGGCATAACCGCCTGGGATGGGGTAACTCTCTCCGGCGAAGGTGTCCCAGCCTTCCAGGCGCCACTGGGGCCGGCGCTTCCAAGGCCATCGGAACACAAGGCACCTCTGGCGTTCTGGCCTCACGTTTCCTTTTCCCCTTCACACCCTTCGCAGATCGCAAAGTAGCACTGGGAGCAGCGCAAGATACCGCGCAGCTCGAACAGGACACCTCCACACTGGGGACAGCTTGGTGGGTGTGCGGCAGCGACCCTTTCTGGCGACGGGGCAAGGCGAGCAGCGGTGTTCGTAGGCTCCATGCTGGGATCCTCTCCCCAAGAGCATTGCTGGGGAATGCTCCCTTCGTTATGTGTACCGATGTACAGATTAAGCCGTCAAGGCTTGGAAGTCAATGTGGTTCCTGCGAAATCTGAAGTGTGCGCCACCGAACCCGGGGAGAGTGTTGCCAAGCGCTTGACGAGTCTTCATCCCATTACCTGCTCCATCACCCGCCCCGCCACGTCCGTCAACCGTTCATCGCGGGCATTGTGCAAGAACGTCAGGCGCTCGTGATCAAGTCCGAGGAGGTGCAAGAGGGTCGCATGGAAGTCATGCACCGAGATGCGCTCGGTCACCGCGCGCAAGCCGAACTCATCGGTAGCACCGATCGCCTGCCCGCCCTTGACCCCGCCGCCGGCCAGCCACATCGTGTAGCCATACGGATTGTGGTCGCGTCCTTTGCCTCCCTGCGACATCGGCGTTCGGCCAAATTCGCTCGCCCACACGACCAGCGTGCTTTCCAGCAGACCACGCTGCTTCAAGTCATGAAGCAGGGCCGCGATCGGCTTGTCGACATGGCCGCACATCTTCTCGTGGTTGCCGTTGATGTCGTCATGCGCATCCCACTGCGTGATGAGCGGCCCACCACCCGAGTACAGCTGCACGAAACGCACGCCCCGTTCAACCAGGCGTCGCGCCAGGAGACAGCGGGTGCCGAAATCCGCCGTGTGGGCATCGTCTAACCCATAGGCGGTCCTGGTCGCCGTGGTCTCCCGGGAAAGATCCACGGCTTCCGGAGCGTACTGTTGCATGCGGAAGGCCAGCTCATACGTGGCGATGCGCGCTGTCAATTCGCTATCCTTGGGATCAAGATCGACCTCGTTCATCTGCTGGAGGAACGCGAGAGTACGCCGCTGCTGCTCCGGACTGACGTCGGCCGGCGGCTTCAGGTTCAAGATCGGGCTAGAGCCTTTGCGTAACAGAGTACCCTGATAGACCGCCGGCAAGAAACCGGCGCCCCAGCACGGCGCTCCGCCCTCGGGCGTGCCCTCCGGCTGGATCATGACACAGTAGGCCGGCAAGTTGTCACTGACACTGCCCAGGCCATAGGTCACCCAGGAACCGAGGCTGGGATAGCCCATCAAGGTCCGGCCGCTGTGCAATTCATACATGGCTGGGGCATGAACGATACTGGTGCACCAGCAAGAACGGAGGAAAGCGATGTCATCGACACAGGTGGCCAGGTGCGGCAGCAGATCGGAAATCTCCAGGCCGGACTGGCCATGTCGTTGAAACGTGCGCGTGCTGGCCAGCAGCGGGGTATCGCCCTTGGTGAACTGGCTGACCGGTTTGCCGAAGCTCTCTGGCAACGGTTGGCCGTGGCGCTTGCCGAGTTCGGGTTTGGGATCGAACAGGTCGATATGGCTGGGGCCACCGACCATGAACAGGAAGATCACCGCCTTGGCCTTGGCGTCGAAGTGGGGCAATTTGGCCGCCAGTGGATTGGCGGATGGCTTCGTTGGGTCCGCCGCGTAACCATCGCGGGCCAGGAGCCAGGAGAGGGCCAGCGCACCGAAGCCGCCGCCCGCGTGGTAGAGGAAATCGCGGCGGGATTGGGCTGGACGAAGGTGAGTAAACCCGTTCTGAAAACGTCTCGGCATGAGGATCTCACTTGGGTTGCAGGTGGGTATCCCAGTTGAAGCCGCTATCGAAATTGCTCAAGAACCCCGCGCACTCCGGGAAGTCTTCCCCGAGCCCCACCAACAGCTGTCGAAATTCTTCGGTCGTGTCTTCCCTGCGGCGGGTGATCAAGGAAGGAAGTATTTCAGCCCAGTCCAGGATTCTGAACAAGGTCTTGTTATCGGCCCCTCCCGCAGCGAGACAACGGGCCTTTACCAAGACGCTCTGGATGGCGTAGAGCGCAGCGGGAACTTTGTCGGGATCCAGCATGGTTGCCCCTCGCTCTCAAGGATTTGGATCAGTAAATCCAGCCGATGTCTTTGACGGGTTTTCCCCGCGAACCGCGCTGAATAACAATCGGAGGTAATTGGGAGCCCCTGCCACCTGTGATGGCATGCCAGATACTCCAGAAGCGATCGGCTTGGCTCGTAGTAGACATGTCAATGTCACTCTTGTAAGGCGAGCGTAGACTATCAATGGGAACATCGATTTCCGACTCCGCCGTGCCATCTGGGTTTTGAATGATGGCACGGATCGTCTGAGCCCCAGCGAGTTGAAATGCCTTGGCCCTGCGCACTCCCGAGAGAATCTCGAACGTACCTCCACTCATGGCCATTATGCAACAACTCAGCAAGGTTCGCTATGGAGAAGTTGGCGATCTCGCAATTGAGACGTTCGATCTAGCCTTCATCCCTTATTCTTCATCGCCTTCTGCACCGTCACTCCCAGATCGGCCGGACTCTCGGCCACCGCGATGCCTGCCGCCCGCAGCGCCGCGATCTTCTCCTTGGCGGTGCCGCTGCCGCCGCTGATGATCGCGCCGGCATGGCCCATGCGCTTACCCGGGGGCGCTGTCTGGCCGGCGATGAACGCCGCCACCGGCTTGGTCACATGCTGCTTGACGAACTCCGCGGCCCGCTCCTCGGCTGTGCCGCCGATCTCGCCCATCATGAGGATCGCTTCGGTCTGCGGATCGGTCTGAAACAGTCGCAACACGTCGAGGAATGAACTGCCGACAATCGGATCCCCCCCCAAGCCCACGCACGTCGATTGACCCAGTCCCAAGTTGGAGAGCTGCCACACCGCCTCATAGGTCAAGGTGCCGCTGCGACTGACGACACCGACGGGTCCCGGCTTGTGAATATAGCCGGGCATGATGCCCATCTTGCACTGTCCCGGCGTGATCACCCCGGGACAGTTGGGGCCAATCAGGCGACAGGGCCGATCTTTGAGAAAGCGCATCGCCCGGGCCATATCCAGCACCGGAATGCCCTCTGTAATAGCGATGATGACAGCAATGCCCGCGTCGGCGGCCTCCATGATGGCGTCAGCCGCGGCTGGCGGGGGCACGAAGATCATGGTGGCGTTGGCGCCGGTCTGGCGCACCGCCTCGGCAACCGTGTTGAAGAGCGGAAAGTTTTCCTTCGTCGTGCCGCCCTTGCCGGGGACGACACCCCCGACGACCTGAGTACCGTAGGCGCGGCACTGGGTGGCGTGGAAGGTGCCCGCCTTGCCCATACCTTGACAGAGAACGCGGGTATTTGCGTCAACAAGAATACTCATCGAGGTTGTTCCTGCTCCACGAGATTGGCAAACTCAGAGGATGCCCAGATGCTTTTGCCGTTAGGAGTCATACGGAACCAGGCCCGCCAAACGTAACTCCGATCGTTCACGTCCAGCATGGCTGGGTTCCCTTCTCCCAGGTGGGCTTCAAGCAGTCCAGATTCCACCAACTGACAAATACGGTCAGCTAGCTCTTCGAGTGCGGGTGCTCCCTGGGTTGGGCGCAGATAGTAAGCTCCCGTCTCCTGCTCCGCATAGTTCTCCCCAGAGAAGTCGAAACAGACCAGGAGGTAGATTTGCTCCAGGTTTTCCCAGTCGTCGGCGGTGGCGTTGAGGATCTCCCAGGCCGTCTTGTCCAATGTGGGCATGAAGGGCCCCTCCCTATGTCCATGTGAGGCGAAAATGCGAGGGTCGAAAAACTTTGCCATCGGGTTTCCGTAACGTATGGCGAACCATTTCCTCTCCCGTAACCTTGTGGCGCAGCAACTCTTGAACACTCGATCCACCCGGATTCCGCCGGTTCGTGGATGGTACTACCTCGATTCGCACAACCTCCCACTGCGCGGGATCGGCCTCGTAGTGCTTGATCAATTCCGGAAGCGGCCGGCTCATGCGTGCGGTTCCCCGATCATTCTACCGCGCCGCCGCTACCACCTTCTTGGCCGCATCGGTCATGCCCGCGGCCGTGGTGATGTTCAGCCCGCTGTCGGCCAGGATCTTGCGGCCTTGCTCGACGTTGGTACCCTCCAGGCGTACCACCAGCGGGACATGGAAACCGACTTCCTTGAACGCCGCCAGGATTGCCGTGGCGATCGTGTCACACTTCATGATGCCGCCGAAGATGTTGACGAGCACCGCCTTGACGCGCGGATCGGCCAGCAGGATACGGAAGGCCTCGGTTACCTGGTCCTTGTTGGCACCGCCGCCGACGTCGAGGAAATTGGCCGGCTCGCCGCCATGATACTTGATAATGTCCATTGTGCTCATGGCCAGGCCGGCGCCGTTGACCAGGCAACCGATGGTGCCGGTCAGACTGATGTAGCTCAGCCCCGCTCGGGCCGCTCGCAGCTCGGCCGGGTTTTCTTCGGTCTCGTCGCGCAGTTGCTCGATCTCCGCATGGCGGAACAGGGCGTTGTCGTCAAACGTCATCTTGGCGTCCAGGGCGAGCACATCGCCCTTGGGCGTCACCACCACGGGATTGATCTCGGCCAGGCTGCAATCCTTGTCGAGGAAGACCCGACACAGGGCAGTCATGAGTCCTTCGGCCTTGGGCGCTTGCTCCGCGTTGAAGCCGAGGTCGTACACCAGCCGCCGAGCCTGAAAGGGTTGCAGGCCCCCATCGGAGTTGATGGCGGCTTTGAGGATCTTCTCCGGGCTACGCGCAGCGACTTCCTCGATCTCGACGCCGCCCTCGGCACAGGCCATCAGAACCGGAAGGCCGATCCCCCGGTCCACGACCATGCCAAGGTAGATCTCGCGGGCGATGTCCACCGCCTCTTGCACCAGCACTTTCGAAACGCGCTGTCCCTGCTCGCCGGTTTGCTTGGTGACCAGCGGATACTTGAACATGACCTCCGCAACCGGGCCGCAGTCCTCGCGCGCGCGGATGAATTTGACACCGCCCCAGTCCTTGCCGCTCTCCTTGAACCGGCCCTTGCCGCGGCCGCCCGCATGGATTTGAGCCTTGAGAATCACCGGGCCGCCTATGCGATCGTAGGCTTGCAGGACCTCGGCAACGGAGGAAGCTAGGATCCCACGGGGGATAGCGGCTCCGGCGGCCGCGAGCAATTCTTTCGCCTGATATTCGTGAATCTTCATAGTGTCACTCGCACGGATTTCGGTTCGACCCGCCCCTGCTCCGCCAGCCCGCTGGTGAGAACAGCTTGAACAATGCGGCTTTTTATATGAGCCGCCTACCCCGAAGGACACACGGATTCCTCGCTGCCGCGAGTCGTCGTGGCACGGCGTGGCGGGGATGGTCCCGGGTGGGGAACGGCCTCTAGGGGATATAATGGACGCATCCGGGATCCCAGGAGTTGGGCGCAAAGGGGAATTACGCATGAAGCCACTCGAAGTCGGAGAGTATTTGGTTGCCGATCCCCGTGTTTGCTTCGGCAAATTGACCTTCAAGGGGACGCGGGTACCGGTGCAGACGGTCCTGACATTTCTCGCTATGGGCGAAACCATCGAGGAAGTCCTTCGCGGCTGGCCGCGAGTGACGCGCGATGGGGTCGAGGAAGCGATTCGGCTGGCGGCGGTTGCTTGGCCGGAATTGATGCGGCCAGAAGACGCGGAAGCACTTCAGCTTTGGGCAGCCACTCTCGCCGAGCGAAGAGCAACCGAAACATCGCCAAAGCAAGAGCGCGACCAGGAAGATTCATCCTTCCTCATCGAGATCAGCCCCTATCTGGTCGTGGATCTCGCCCGCCCCTCCCGGAAACTGACCTTCAAGGGGACGCGTGTGCCGGTGCGGCCGATCCTGTACTTTCTGTCGCGGGAGCGGTCCTTCAAACAAATCCTGGCCGATTGGCCACAACTGAAACTACCTGCGGTCGCTGACGCAATCCAGCGAGCGGCCGCAGCCTTAGAGGAGCGGTATGCGGTCACGGCGGAGCCTGGCCAGGTTTCTTGTTCGCGTGAACTCGGCCGGCACCTGGTCGTGCATCCAGGAATTGGTCAGGGCCGAGTGATCTTCCAGGCCACCCGCTTGCCGGTCGAGAAAGTACTATTGGCTCTGGCGAAAGGCCGCACCTTGAAGCAAATGCTGGCCCATTGGCCGGACCTCTCCGAGGAAGCAATCGCGGAGGCGATCCAACTCGCGGCTGCGACGCTCGAAGAGCAGGCCCTGGCACGCTCGGAGGCCATCGATGAGCCAGCTCGTCCTGGACGAACAGCTTAGAGTCGAACTGTTGCCCGTCCTCCGGAAATGGATTACGGTCCGGCCCCTCAAAGATCTGCGGCCCGATCAGCGAATTCTCGATGATCGCGCTCCCGCCCTTCTTCAGACCTTGAAGCAACCGACTCTGATTACAATTGACAAGGATTTCTGGGATCGACGTTTGTGCAATCCAAACTATTGTATCCTGCATTTCGCGCTGCGAGACGGGGAGCAAAAACTGATCCCCGGCCTGTTACGGGCCTTGTTCCATCACCCCGAATTCCAGACGCGTGCCAGGCGGATGGGCAAAGTGGCCCAAGTGAGCACCACCGGCATTGTCTACTGGCAATTCCAGAAGCCGGTTCAAGTGCGAATCACGTGGCCAGAGTTGGGCCAGAAACGACGTTGAGCTCCGCCGCGCCGCCGCTCCGCCGCCATTCATCCAGTTGCAATGCACGCTACTTCATGCTGTACTGGGGGCGTGCTTTTCCGTCTCTCTCGTGGTGCCTCATGATCGAAACCACCCGCTTGTTGCGCGACCTGGTCTCCCTCCCCAGCGTCAATCCCATGGGCCGGCCTTTGCAAAGTCCGGATCTGTACGAGCACCGGGTCACCGCCTACCTGGAGCAGTTTTTCCACGACCTCGGCGTGCCCTACGAACGGCAAACCGTGGCCCCGCAGCGCGACAATATCCTCGCTCGCTACGAGACGCCGGGCGCCAGGCGGACCCTCGTTCTCGAAGCCCACCAGGACACGGTGCCGACCGACAACATGACCATCGACCCATTCGCGGCCCGGATCGAAAACGGCCGGCTTTATGGCCGCGGCGCCTGCGACATCAAGGGCGGCATGGCGGCGATGTTGGCGGCGTTTGCTCGCGTCGTCCGTGACAAGCCGCGCGGGGCCGCCAACGTGATCATGGCTTGCTCGGTGGACGAGGAACATACGTTCCTCGGGGTGCAGCGGTTGGTCGAGGGACTGCGGGCGGACATGGCGGTCGTTGCCGAGCCGACCCAATTGCGGATCGTTCATGCCCACAAAGGAGCGGTCCGCTGGCACGTGCTCACGGCGGGCCAGTCGTGCCATAGCTCCAGCCCGGAGCAAGGCATCAACGCCATCTATCGCATGGGCCGGCTGCTCGTGGCGATCGAGCAGTATGCCAACCGGCTGCGCGCCTCACGGACCGACCCGCTGCTAGGGCCCCCGACCCTCAGCATCGGCCGGATCGAAGGTGGGACCAGCGTCAATACCGTGCCGGATCGCTGTCGCATTGAGGTGGACCGGCGCGTTGTGCCCGGCGAAGACCCCCTGGCGGCGCCGGGTCAGCTGACCGCGTTCTTGCACGAGGTCGGCATTGATTTCCCCTTCACCTGTACGGAACCGTGGATGCGCAAATCGGCGCTCAGCCCGAAAGGCTCCGAGGATCTCGTAGCGCGACTCGGCCGGGTAATCGATGCGGTCCGGGGCACACACCAGGTCATGGCCGTCCCGTACGGCACCGATGCCTCGACGATTGCCGAAGCCGGCATTCCCGCGGTCGTGTTCGGCCCCGGCGATATCGCCAAGGCGCACACCTGCGATGAGTGGGTACCGCTGGACGAGGTCGAACTGGCCGGGGAAATCCTCTATCGGCTGGCCTGTTCGGCAAACGCGGAATGATGAACGCGGAACGATGAATGAGGAGTGAAAGGCAAACTCCTTGCTTTGCCGAGATCACGTCCTCTTGGCACGATCCCTTTTTCCGTTATTCCTCGTTCATCATTCCGCGTTCATCGTTGCTTTTCCAGTCTCTCTGGTTTGACTGCCGACCCCCATCGGGTAGAGTTCAGCAGACGCACAGGGATGTGGTGAAAACCCCTCACGGCTCTGGAAACAGGGCCCTTTTCTCCCGTCTTTCGCCCGGCAAGCTCAAGGCGTTCCACGGGTTCTCCG
>JBGQLF010000307.1:0-9072 GCA_041499985.1 Gemmataceae bacterium | reverse complement strand
TCCACCAGGGCGCCGCTCGCATGCAGCAGGACCTGCTCGGAGCAACACTGCTGCTTGCTCCCGAGTTGCTGCGGCCGCACATGCACTGTGGCCGTGATTTCACTGCCGGACCCCCCAGATTCCCCAACCAACAACAACACGCGGGCCGGATGGACACTCACGACCTCGGGAACCTGGGCAGCGACCCGTGCGCCCTGCTCGCGGCTGTTGCAGAAAATCACCAGGTTGGACATCCGTGCGCGCGAAACGGGGGAATCGCCGTCGCCCTGGAGGACCTTCATCTGGCGACTCAGCTCACGCTCAATGTCGCGCAACGGAACCGTCACCGGCTCGTTGACGACGGCTGACGTCGCCGGAGTAGTCATAGGGTCCTCCACTGCCGGCCATCGGCTTCCATCAGGCGATCCGCTTCGACTGGCCCCCAGGTACCACACTGGTATTCGGGCAGGTTCAGAACCCGTTCTTGCTCCCACGTCTCCAAGATCGGCATCACAAACTGCCAGGCCGCCTCCACGGCATCGCGGCGCATGAACAGCGTGGCATCTCCCGCCATCACGTCCAGCATGAGCCGTTCGTAGGCTTCCGGCGAGACGCCGCCAAAACTGGATGTATAGTTGAATTCCATTTTCACCGGATAGATGCGCGCCTTTGGACCCGGCCGTTTCGAGGCGATCCGCATCGACAGCCCTTCCTCCGGTTGGACCCGCAACGTCAAAACGGTCGGCTCCAGGGGGATGTCAGGGTGCGCATTGAAGAGAACCTGGGGTACTTCCCTGAACTGGATCGCCACTTCGCTGGCCCGCTTCGGCAGCCGCTTGCCCGTGCGGAGGTAGAAGGGTACGCCAGACCAGCGCCAGTTGTCCACGAACAGGCGCATGGCCACGAACGTCTCTGTGGAGGAATTCACCGACTCCGGTGGGATCGGCTTCTTGGCAATCTCCTCAAAGAACTTCCGCACTTCGTGCCGGTAGCTGGGCACGCGATGGCCGTATTCGTCCCCTTCAATGTATTGGCCGCGGACTACGCTCCTGCGGACGTCGGCTGCGGTCATGGGTCGAAGGCAGTGCAATACCGCGGCCTTGGCATCGCGAATCACGTCGGCATCCAGCGAATAGGGCGGTTCCATGGCCGCCACGCACAACACCTGCAACATGTGGTTTTGCAGCATGTCGCGCAGCGCCCCGACGCCCTCGTAGTAGCCGACCCGGCTCGCTGTCATTTTGCCGGTCGAGTGGTCCCACTGGGCAAGCCCTTCTTCCTCGGCCACGGTGATTTGTACGTGGTCGATGTATTTCTGGTTCCAGAGCGGCTCGAAGATGCTGTTGGCGAAGCGGAGCACCAACAGGTTTTGCACCGTTTCCTTACCCAGGTAATGGTCGATGCGATAGGTCTGGCTTTCGTCGAAGGCGTGCCCGACAGCGCGGACCACCTGGCGGGCACTCTCCAGGTCCCGGCCGATCGGCTTCTCGACGATGACGCGGGTGAAGGCGTCTTCTTCGGCGGGATCGCTGACCAAACCGGAGGACTTCAGGTGCTCGACGCACATCCCGACCAGGCCCGGTGGGATCGACAGGTAATACACCCGGCTGCCCGGAATGCCAAACTGCTGATCGATCGCCGCCAACTTGGCTTTGAGCTTGGCATAGGCGGCCGAGTCGCCAAAACTACCGGGCACGAAGAACAGGGCCCGGGAATAGTCGGCCCAGTGGCTTTCGACGAGCGGCTGCCGCGAGAAGCGGGTGATGCCGTCACGGGCCCGCTGGCGGATATACTCGTCGGGCTCCAGGGTCGCGCCTTCTTTGGTGCTGGGCATGCCAAAGCAGACCACGGCGAAGTGCGAGGGCAGGGCGCCATCCATGTTCAGATTGTAGATAGCAGGGAGGAGCTTACGCCAACTGAGGTCGCCATCGCCGCCGAAGATTACGAGCACATTGGGCTGCGGCAGCAACGACTTGGTGCTGCCGCCAGCCAGTGCACTCTCCTTCGGTGTCGCAGCAATAGCCATGTAGAGGTCTCCCTCAGCCCAGCTTGGGAAACGATGAATGATGAACGATGAATGATGAACGCTGGCTGGCCAGTCATGCTCTCGTCTTTTCTTTCATCATTCATCATTCATCGTTCATCACTTCTCTTAGTGTCCGCCGAACTTCCGGCGCATGGCCTGGACGATCTTCCACGCGAACTCCTCTTCGTGCCGCGACGTGAACCGCGCGTAGAGGGACGTGGTTAGAACGGGGCAGGGCACGCCTTCGTCGATGGCGGCCAGCAAGGTCCAGCGGCCCTCGCCGGAGTCGGGCACACCGTGTTCCTTGAGTGACTCCGTCTCGATCGGCAGGTCCTTATTCTCCAGGAACGCCTCCGCGGTCAGGTCGAGCAGCCAGGAGGCGATGACGCTGCCGCGCCGCCAGTTCTCGCAGACCGCCTGGAGGTCGAAGTCGTACTGGTAATGCTCCGGCTCGCGCAGCGGGGTGACCTCGGCGCTCTCGGCACTGCGGCCGATCTTGCCGACGTTGGCGTGCTTGAGAATGTTCAGGCCCTCGGCATAGGCCGCCATGATGCCGTATTCCATGCCGTTGTGGACCATCTTGACGAAGTGGCCGGCGCCCGACGGTCCACAGTGCAGGTAGCTGTTCGCCGACGTGCCCTTGGCCGTGACCTCCGGGCCGTGGATCGGGACCAGGTGCCCGCCCTCCTTTTTGACCCCTTTGACCTCCTTGACCTTGGTGGGCGCGACGTCGCCCTGGCCGGGAGCGATGGCCTTGAAGATCGGGTCGAGGCGCTCGACGGCCGCCTTGTCGCCACCGATCATCAGGCAGTAGCCGCGCGTCAGGCCCCAGACGCCGCCGGAGGTGCCGACGTCGAGGAAATGGATACCCTTGGTTGCCAGCTCTTTGCTGTGGCGGATGTCGTCGATGTAGTAGGAGTTGCCGCCATCGATCAGGGTGTCGCCTTTCTGGAGGAGCGGCGTATATTGATCGACGAGCTTATCGACGATGCCGGCCGGCACCATCAGCCAGATGGCGCGCGGCGCCGTCAGCTTCGAGACGAGGTCCTGGGCCGAGGTCGCCCCGACGGCGGTGGCCTTCGCCTCGTTCTTGACGCGGTCGAGCGTTTCCTGCACCACCTTGGCGTCGCGGTCGAACACCACGATCTGGTGTCCGGCCTTCGCCATCCGGACCACCATGTTCTGTCCCATACGTCCCAGACCGACCATACCCATTTGCATAGCGATCTCCTTTCAACCGAGGGATTATTGCTGAACGCCTTTCGGCATCACTGAATGCGACACCGTCCTCCTCATCGTTGCATTTCCTCGAGGAAGCGAAAATCATCCTTCTCGTCCCCGATCAGAACGGTGTTCGCCATGCCGAGGAACAGCCCGGTGCCGACGACGCCGGGAATATCCAAGATAGCCCGCTCCAAGGCCGCCGGATTCGCGATGGGGCCCACCTTACAATCGAGGATATGATTACCGTTGTCAGTCACGAACAGGCGGCCGTCTTGCATGTAGGGCACTGGTTCCCCGGCCAACTCGCGCAAGCGCCGCTGCGCCAGTGCCATGCCAAAGGGGATGACCTCGACCGGGAGTTTGCCCTTGGTCCCTAGCTTTGGCACTTTCTTGTCTGCCCCTGCCAAAATCACCAGCCGCCGCGACGAGGCCTCCACGATCTTCTCCCGAACCATGGCACGGCCATAGCCTTTGATCATGTCCAGGTTCGGATCAACTTCATCGGCGCCATCTACCGCCACATCCAAGACGCCGGCCTCGGCCAGCGTCAACAGAGGAATACCGAGTTGGCGTGCCAGCGCCCCTGTGGCTTCGGACGTCGGCACGCCCCCGCGGATGCGCAGTTTCCCGGCCTGGATACGGGCCCCGAGGGCTTTCACAAACGCCGTCGAGGCTCGTCCGGAGCCGAGCCCAACCAGCGAGCCTTCGGGGATTCGATCCAAGGCATATTCATAGATGGTGGGATCAACGCCTTTCGGCATCACTGAATTCCTCCGGAACCAAGCCCGACCAGCGAGCCTTCAGGGATGTGCTCAACGCCTTTCGGCATCACTGAATTCCACCTCCTGCGCATCCGGGGGTGGGGCTGATGGCTACAGCCGGTTCGCTAACAACCGAACGATCCCTGGGACAAGCCCATGACATTTCGTTTACCGCTTGGCCAGCTTCAACTGCTCCTTGGCCGCCGTGATGACGTTGTCCAAGGTGAAGCCAAACTTCTTCTGAAGCTCCTTCAGCGGCGCCGACGCTCCAAAGGTCTTCATGGCGATGAGGCTGCCCGTCAGGCCCACGTACTGATGCCAGCCGAACGTCGAGGCCATCTCGACCCCTACCCGCGCTGTCACCGACGACGGCAGCACCGCCTCGCGGTACTCCGGATGCTTCGAGCAATGATGCTCGAACATCTCCCACGACGGCATGCTGACGACGCGGGCCTTGATGTTCTCCGTCTTCAGCTTCTCGTAGGCCTCGACGCACAGGGACAGCGTGCCGCCCGAGCAGAGAATGAGCACGTCGGGCTTGCCGCCCGGGGCGTCCGCCACCACGTAGGCCCCGTGGGCCAGGCCCGACGCCGGGGCGTACTTCGTCCGGTCCAGCGTCGGCAGGTCCTCGCGCGTCGCGATGAGGCAGATCGGCTCGTGTTGCGACTTCATGATCACCTTCCACGCCTCGAGCATCTCGTTCGCGTCGCCGGGGCGCAGCGTGATCAGGCCAGGGATGGCCCGCAGCGACGCGACCTGCTCGATCGGCTGGTGGGTCGGGCCGTCCTCGCCGACGCCGATCGAGTCGTGCGTGAAGATATAAAGGACGGGGATCTCCATAATCGCCGCCAGGCGGATGGGCGTGCGGCCGTAGTCGCTGAAGATCAGGAACCCGGAGCCGTAGGCCCGCAGCTTCGTCAGCGCCAGGCCGTTGAGGATGGCCCCCATGGCGTGCTCGCGGATGCCGAAGTGGAGGTTGCGACCGCCGTAGCTGCCTGCCTGGAAGTCGCCGGCATCCTTGGCCTCCATGCGCGTCTTGGTCGACGGTGCCAGGTCGGCCGAGCCGCCGACCAGCCACGGCACGTTCGGCGCGATCATGTTCAGGACCTTCTGCGAGGCGATGCGGCCGCCCATGCCCTTGGGGTCGGCCGGGAACGGTTTCAAGTCCTTGTCCCAGCCTTCGGGCAGCTCGCGGCGCTGGATCTTGTCCAGCTGCATCGCCTCGGTCGGGTACTTCGCCTTGTACTGTTTGAGCTTGTCGAACCAAGCGTCCCGCAGTCCCTTGCCGCGCTTGCCGATGCCCTGTTGGAAGTGCTCGTAGACGCCGTCGGGAACGCAGAACTTCTCGGTGGAGCAGCCGTAGAACTCCTTGGCCGCCTGAATCTTGTCCCAGCCCAGCGGCTCGCCGTGCGCCGAGTGATGGCCTTCCTTGCCCGGCACGCCCCAAGCGATGTGGCTGTCCACGATGATCAGGGTCGGCCGGTCGGTCGTGCTCTTGAACGTCTTGAACCCCCGCTCGAGCATGTCGATATCATTGGCGTCGGCCACGCGGACAATGTTCCAGCCGTAGCCGAGGAAGCGCGTGGCCACGTCCTCGGAGAACGCGACGTTGGTGTTGCCTTCGATGGTGATGTGGTTGTTGTCGTAGATCCAGCAGAGGTTGTTCAACTTCAGGTGGCCAGCCAGCGAGGCGGCCTCGCCGGAGATGCCCTCCATCATGCAGCCGTCGCCAGCCAGGCCGTAGACGTCGTAGTTGAACATCTCGAAATCAGGCTTGTTGTAATGGGCGGCCAGCCACTTGCCGGCCATCGCCATGCCGACGGTGGTGGCGACGCCATTGCCCAGCGGGCCGGTCGTCGTCTCGATGCCGGACGTCCAGCGATATTCCGGGTGGCCGGCGCAGCGGCTATTGATCTGGCGGAAGCTCTTGATGTCGTCCAGCGTCACGGTCGGCCGATCGACCTGTTCGTACTTGGCGTTGACGGCCTTGACCTTGGTCAGGTGCAGCATCGAGTACAGCAGCATGGAGGCGTGGCCCATCGACAGCACGAAGCGGTCGCGGTTGGGCCAAATGGGGTCCTGTGGGTCGAAGCGCAGGAAGCGTTGCCACAGGGTGTACGTGACGGGAGCCATGGCCACGGGCGTGCCCGGGTGGCCGGAGTTGGCCTGCTGCACTGCGTCCATCGCCAGGGTGCGGATGGCGGTGATGGCCTTGAATTCGGGGCTGTTCTTCCACTCGTTTGGAATAACGGTCGTTCCCATGGTTGCTCCTTTAGAATTGCAGATTTCAGATTGCAGATCGCAGATTGCTTTTCAAATCTGCAATCTGCAATCTGCAATCTGCAATCTGCAATTTACTTGACAGCGCTCTGGACCAGCTCACGCAGCTTGGCCAGGCCGGCCGCTACATCTTTGCCGAGATGGACGCGCAAAATTCGGCGCCCGCGATCGGCGAGCACTTTGAAATCGCCTTGGGCCTGAGCCTGCTTCAGAATGCCGAAGCTGAACTTCTCGCCCGGAATCGGCACATCTTCGGCGTCGTCCGAAGTGATTTGCAGGAACACGCCGCTGTTGGGCCCGCCCTTGTGCAACTGCCCGGTGGAGTGCAGGAAGCGCGGCCCATAGCCGAGCGTCGTGGCCACCTTCTTGGCATCGCGCACCGCATGCCGCAGCGCCTGCAAGTCCTTGTCGTGGGCGTCGGTCATCTCGACATAGGCATTGATGGCGAAGTAATCGCCCGGCTTGATCCGTGCCAAGTGGGACTTCAGGAACGCCTCGACGCTCTTCTGCCCTCCCGCCCCCGTGGCGATGGCATCGGCATTGCGCGGATCGGTGAACAAGCTGAAGGTGCTGTCCTTCACCACCGGCGGCTCGGACGGCAGACTGCCCTTGGCGGTGTACTCCGCCATCAAGCTACGGGCCACGATCTTCGCGTCCTCGACGTCCGGCTGGTTGAAGGTGTTGATACCGAGGATCGAGCCGGCCACCGCCGTGGCGATCTCCCAGCGGAACATCTCCTGGCCCACGTCCATCTTGTCGGCCACGTTGATGCGCACCACCGGATGGCCGGCCTTCTCCAACGCCGCCACCGCGTCGTCCTGCTCCTTGGACGGAGCCGACGTCAGCCGTTCATAGACGAACAGCCGGTCCTTGCCATAGGCCTCCGGCGGACCGACCTTCTCGGCGTCGATGGGGATCAGGCCGGTCCCCTGCTTGGTGACCGGGTGGGCCTTGCCCGTCGATTCGGCCATCAACTGCTCCAACCAGGCCCCCAGGCTGGCGATGCCCGGGGAGGCGAGGACGGTGACCTTGTCGTGTCCGTTCTTGGCGAGCGTGCCCATGACAACGCCGAGGACGGCGCCGGGGTTCAGTTCCGGCGGCACGCACGAAGCGCAGGCCTGCACCATGATCTCAGTGCGATCGAGGAAGTCCTGGTAGTTCACGCCCATCGCCGCCTGCGGGATCATGCCGAAGTTGGAAAGGGCACTGAAGCGGCCGCCGATGCCCTTCAGGCCGAAGAAGATGTGTCCGAAGCGGTCCTTCTTGGCGATGTCGTGCATCTTCGTCTTGGGGTCAGTGACTGCGACGAAGTGCGCGCCGGCGTCCTCCGCGCCGACGGCCTGCTTGGTCTTCTCCATGAAGTACTGCTTGAACACGTTCGGCTCGATGGTGCCGCCGGACTTCGACGAGACAATGAACAGCGTCTGTTTCGGGTCGATTTTCTTCTCGAAGGCCTTGACCTGGGCGGGCACGGTCGAATCGAGGACCAGCAGTTCGGGGAAGCCGGCAATCTTGCCGAAGGTCTTCTTCCACACCTCGGGGGCCAAGCTGGAGCCGCCCATGCCCAGTAGCAGGATGTGTTTATAGCCGGCTGCCTTGACCGAATCGACGATCTGAGCGAAGTGCTCGGGGTGGTCGCGCTGGCCGTCCACGATGCCCAGCCAGTCGAGCCATTGCGCCTCGTCCTGTCCCGACCACAGCGAGGCGTCGCCGGCCCACAGGGCGCGGACCTTGCCGTGCGCGCGCCAGTCGTCGAGGCCCTTGGTCACGGCGGCGGCGAATTCGCCGACGGAGTACGATTGCGGCGTCAGGCCGCCTTGCAGCGACTGCCGCTTCTTCTCCACCGTCGCGAGCAATTTGTCGAACGGGTCGCAGAACTTCTTGACGGCGTCGGCCAGGAGGGCCTCGGCCACCTCCTTGAAGTTGATGCCGACCGAAGCCAGGTTGGCCATGGTTTCGCGGGCGTTCTCGATGTTTTCCGCCCAGTTCTCGATCAGGCTGGGGCGCGGCTTGCCCTGTTCGCGGTAGGCGTTGAACGTGTCGGCGGGCACCGTGTTGACCGTCTCGGGACCCATCAGCTCGTCCACGTAGATGGTCTTGGGATACTTGGGATTCTTGGTGCTGGTGCTGGCCCACAGGAGCCGCTGCGGCATGGCCTTCTTGGCGGCGAGGGCCTTCCAGCGGTCACTGGCGTACAGCTCCTTGTAGCGGGCGTAGGTCACCTTGGCGTTGGCGATGGCGACCTTGCCGACCAGCTTCTTGAGCTTGTCGCGCTTGGCCGAGTCGGTGGTGGCGTCGAGCAAGCGTTCGACCTTATCGTCCACCATCGAGTCAATGCGGCTGATAAAGAAGCTGGCAACGCTGGCCACCTTGCTGAGGTCGCCCCCCTTGGCCGCCAACTGTTCCAGACCCGTCATGTAGGCGTTGGCAACCTTCTCGTAGGCGTCGAGGGAGAACAGCAGGGTGACGTTGACGCTGATGCCCTCGCTGATGAGGGTCTGGATGACGGGGATGCCTTCGGGCGTTGCCGGTACCTTGATGAGGACGTTTTCGCGGCCCAACGCCTTGTGCAGCCGGCGGGCATCCTTGGTCGTCGCCTGGGCATCGGCGGCGAGGTAGGGGGAGACCTCGAAGCTGACGTAGCCATCCACGCGGTTGGTGCGGACGTAAACCGGATAGAGGACGTCGCAGGCCAGTTGGATGTCGGTGATGGCGAGCTTTTCGTAGAGATCCATGGCGTTGCCGCCGCCCTGGCCGACGAGGGCCTTGAGGGGCTGATCGTAGTCCGGACTGCCGGTGATG
>JBGQLF010000306.1:0-9076 GCA_041499985.1 Gemmataceae bacterium | reverse complement strand
CTGTGGAGCAGCTGGCTGCACGGCGAGTCCCGGCCGTCGAAGGAAGACGGCCTGCCCGACATGCAAGTGCATGTGCATAATTTCCTCAGCAACCACACCGAACACAACGGCCGCATGTTTGCCGCAGAAATCGGCGAGATGTGGCGCAAGGCCGAGTATTACCAGTCGGTCTTCGATGCGAGAGTAGCGGAGGGTTTGCGCGGGCTGGGGTATACAGTTGAAAAACGCGGCAAGAGCTACGAGATCGCGGGCATCAGCAGGGAGCTGATCGAGAAATTTTCCAGGCGGACGCTGGAGATCGAGGAACTGGCCCAGTCCCTGGGCATCACCGACCCGCGCCTCAAGGACGCCCTGGGGGCCAGAACGCGCGCCGGCAAACGCAAGGATTTGAGCGAGGGCGAGCTGCGCAAATACTGGGACAGCCGATTGACCGACGACGAGCGGCGGATGGTGGCCAGGGTGTTGGAGGAGGCGCAGGCGCAGAAGGACGGCAAGCGGCCGCCGGCGATGAGCGCGGAGCAGGCGGTGGATTATGCGGTCCGGCACCGCTTCGAGAAAGACGCGGTGGTCGAGGATTGGAAGATCGCGGCCGAAGCGCTGCGCTTCGGCGTCGGCTCGGTGACGGTCGAGGCAGTGAATAACGCCCTGGGCGAGGCGATCAAGCACGGGAAGCTCCTGGCCGGGCAGCGCGACGGCAGGCGCCTGCTCACCACGCCCGAAGCCTGGAACGCCGAGCGGCGCATGATCGCCTTCGCGCGCGACAGCCGCGGCACGCGGAAATCCCTGGGCCAGGCGGACCGTCCGATCAAACGGGACTTCCTGAATGCGGAGCAGCAAGCCGCGGTGGGGCATCTGCTGCGCTCGTGCGACGCGGTGATGCTGGTGCGCGGGGCCGCCGGCGTCGGCAAGACCACGCTGCTGGCCGAAGCGGTCGAGAATATCGAGGAGAACGGCAAAAAGGTGTTCGCCTTCGCGCCGTCGGCCGGCGCCGCGCGCGGCACCTTGCGCGAGGCCGGGTTTGCCGACGCCGAGACCATCGCGCACCTGCTCAAGAACGAGCGGCTCCAGGAGGAGCTGCGCGGGCAGGTGGCGCTGGTGGATGAGGCAGGGCTGCTGTCGATGAAGGACGCGGCCCGGTTCTTCGCGCTGGCGGAGCGCGTGGGTGCCCGGGTGATCGTGGTGGGCGATGTCAGGCAGCACGCGGCGGTGGCGCAGGCCGGGGCGCTGCGGCTGCTGGAGAGCAAAGCCGGGCTGCCCGTGGCGCAGGTGACGGAGATACAGAGACAGAAGGATGTGCCCCGGTACAAGGAGGCGGTGGAGCGCTTGAGCCGCGGCGACACGGCGGGCGGCCTGGCGAGCCTGCAAGCTTTGAACTGGGTGAAGGAGATCGCGGACGCCGGGCAGCGTTACCGGGAGATGGCCGCCGACTACGTGCAGGCCACGGCCCAGCGCAAGAAGAACGGCGTGCTCAAGACGGCGCTGGTCATCGCGCCGACGCATGCGGAAGGGGCGCGCATCACGCAAGCGATCCGCGAGGAATTGAAGCGGCAGGGCAAGCTCGCGGACGAGGAGCGGCGCTTCGTGCGCCTGGAAAAGATCGACCTGAGCGAGGCACAGCGCGGCGAGGCGGCAACCTTCGCCGCCGGGCAGATCATCCAGTTCCACCAGAACGCGAAAGGGTTCAAGCGCGGCGAGCGCGTGACCGTGACCGGGCGCGACGATCTGGGGCATGCGTGCGTCCAGACCGCCGCCGGCGAAGTCAAGGCGCTGCGGCTGGACGACGACGCCGCGCGCTTCGAGGTCTACCGGGCCGGGGAGCTGACCCTGGCCGCGGGCGACCGGGTGCGCATCACGCGCAACGGCTTCACGCGCGACGGGCAGCACCGGCTCAACAACGGCAGCCTGTATACCGTGCTGGGCTTCAGCAAAGGCGGCGACGTGATCCTGGACAACGGCTGGGTCGTGGGCGCGGCCGGCGGCCTGCATATGGCCCAGGGCTATGTCGTCACCTCGCACGCCTCGCAGTCGAAGACCGTGGACCGGGTGTTTATCGGCCAGAGCGCCGCCAGCTTCCCGGCCTCGTCGCGGGAACAGTTTTATGTCAGCGTCAGCCGCGGCCGCGAGCAGGCGGTCATCTATACCGACGACGTGGAGGGCTTACGCGCCGCCGTGCAGAAATCCGACGAACGGCTGACCGCCACCGATTTGCTCGGGGAGCAAGCAAGCGGCGCCACCAAGGCGCAGCAACCGTCACCGCAACAGTCGCGGCGCGCCCGGGCGCTGAAGGTTGTGGAGGACGTGCAACGTTGGGTGCGCGTGGCCCGCGACGCGGCCGGCGGGCTGGCGCAGGCGGTAGGCGTGCGCCTGCCCGGGATCGGCCCGGCGGAGGAGGAGAGGGAGAGGGTGCGGGAACGGACGTTGGCGCAGCGGGAGAGGGATCACATGCAACGCATAGCGGAGATGGTTTATGAGCGGTAACAAGAGCCTCATGGAAGCGATGCGGGAGCGGGACGAGCAGAAGAAGCGACAGACCAGGGAGGCGCTGCCCGAGGCGGCCGGCCCGGACGGCAACGGCGAGGCCGGGGCCGCGGACGCAGGGGCGGCGCCGAGCGGGGACGGTGAGGCCGTGGGGGAAACCGGCGAGGGCCCGTTCAACGCGGCCGCCTACGGGTTCTTCCGCGGCCGGTCGGAATGGGCGGCATTCCTGGAGTTCCAACCGCGCGCGGGGGAATGGTTCGGCGCCAGCTACGCCGATCTGCGCCGCACCCGCTGGGCGGCCTCGGGCAGCGGCAATGGACCGGGCGCCATGTTCGTGCTGGAATATGCCGACGGGCTGAAGATCACCGTGCGTGGACGAAATACTCGGGCAATCCTGGAGAGCATCCAGCGGCAGCGCGTTTTCCGTATCAGCGAGATGGGCGAGGATGCGGACCGATTCGTGCCGGAGGACGCCATTGTGGTGTATGCCATCGCCATCGCCGAGCCGCAGGGCGCGGCGGAGTAGGGGACGGGCTGGATGCGCAGCGCGGAAACGGCTGCTTTAGTCACGGATAGAGTTTGAGCTGACGGGAGGCATGGCTGTTGGGAATAAGCTTGAGCCAGGAGGCAGCCGTCGCCTCAGCGCAAGGAATGAAGAAGACGCCGCCGGCGGCATAGGCGTAACGCTGCGGATTGGCGGGCAGCGGCGTGAAGCTGTTGACTTCGAGGGCGAGTGTTTTCTGGAACCCCAGCGCTTTCCTGGTGCTTTCCACCTGAATCCACCGTGTGGACGGCTGTGCGCGCAACAAGACGACGGCGGGCAGCGGGGTGCGGATCAGCAATTCTCCGGCGGTCGGCAGGGTGCCTTGGACGCCACCTTGCGCTTCATCCTCGGTAACGGTACGGGACAGGCGCTGTACCAGGGCTTGATGAGGAAATTGCGGCGGCCGGCCGCGGGCAAAATCTTCCGCGTAAAGGGTGCCGAGAATGTTTTTCTCCTGTTGCGCGTGGTCTTGCATGTAGCGATTGGTCTGCTCGTAGCAGTCCTTGACCATGTTGGCATCGACCTGATCGGCATAGGGGCGCAGCAACGCGGCGGCGTGGTCGCGTTTCCACAGCTGGGCGAAGTTGCCCTCCAGCACGTGGTTGGTTGTCTTTTGAAAATCGAACCGAGAGCAATAGTTCCAGAACACCTGCGCCGCTATGGCATCGAGGATTTGCGGATGGATCGCTCTGGCTTGTGGTGGGGCGGTAGGCATCGCCTTGCTGGCTTGGGGTGGGAGCAAGCTACTGCACCGAGGCGCGGTTGTCCAATGCCTGGGGAGGGCGGCACGCGGTCGCGGAAGGCGCCGCTTTCATAGAACTCGTAGGCGACCCGCTGCACATAGCGGCTGTCGTCGAGGCGACCTTCGGCGGCGGCGATGAAGCCGGCCGCCAGGGCGCACCAATGGAAGCGGTCGTGCGAGAAGGGATCGGCGGTCATAACAGCCTTCTCCTCCATATATCCCATGCGCTTTTTACAGCCCCGCTGCCAGGGAACAAATCGTGGAAATCATCGCCACAATCGCAACCGAGTACCTCGAAGAGCCAGAAGCATACTTGGTCCGGTTTCGCGCCGGTGAGTCCGCGTTTCAAGGTGATGTTTGCCGACACCCAGTCGCGGATGGTGTTCCGATCACGGCCCCGCTTCCGTGCGGGCTTCCAAATGATAGGCTCCCAGGCATAGGCAACGCCCACGCCCGGCTTGAAGGAAGCGAAAGGCTTCACCCACGGACTCACGCGCACGTCAGACGGGCAGAGCGCGAGAACTTGCTTCAGCGTCGTCGAGGCGGTGGACAGTGCCCAACCGTCAAATTCCTGTAGGTGGGCAATCAGATATAAGTGATTCACCTCGGCGCAGCGCGGGTCATCTCGGTAGAGATGCGACATGCCAGGATAGGGAGGATCAGCATAGGCGATTTGCATATTCACCTCCCTTAACCTACTGTCTTTTCAAAAACCATGCATACGTCGTGCAGGCCGGGGATGAAGCTGCTGCGATACACCTTCTTGCTGCTGCCGGCGCCGTGACTAAAGCGGATGATGTCCGTGCAAGGCTGGCGCAGGCCCGCCTGAAAGGCGAGCTGCTTGGTCCAGTACACGAGCGGCACGTAACCTTCATCGCGGTCGCTGTAATCGCCCATTTATGTGACAAATCACATAAATGGGCTTTTGTGAGCTAGGCTGTTATGTGAGGTTGCATCCGAAAGCCCCGTCCGTTGCCTGATGGAAGGTGTCTCTGGCGCAACATAATCGCTACGCCACAACCCGATACGTCCCCGGGCGGTGGTGACCCGATCCCCCATGAATTGTGGAGGTGTCACGTTTTTGAATGCTTGTTCTCCACGCACGAGCTGGTCGCTCGTCATCGTGATAGCCCGTTGGCTGAAGAACGGCTCGCTTACCTACGGCAGCGCTCCGATGAGGGTATGGCCCGCAGAACTTTGATCGAATATGCCGGGTACTTGCTCGCGATCGCTAAACGTCTACGTCTCTCCGAGCGCAGCAGCGAGCTGATCAGCGCGGCCGAAGTGCATCGTACCGCTGCCGATTGGGCACGACATCAGGGAAGAACCCACGCTGCCTGTACCGCCTTTCGTTCCCTTGCCATGCGCTGGCTCGACTTCTTGGGCCGCATGGAGGAATGCTCCCCCGTGCCTCACCCGTATGCGGCTTCCATTGCGGCCTATGCTGACCACATGCGCGACGAGCGTGGGTTGTCGCCAGTGACCATCGCCAAGCGGTGCTGGTGTGTCCAGGACTTCCTTAAGCGGCTGACGGTTCCAGAAGGCCGCCTGGATCGGGTCACCATTGCCGACATTGATGCGGCTTTCCTGGCCATGGCATCGGACGGCGGTTTGGCACGGTCAACGCTCAATGTGCGTGCCCGGGGTTTGCGGTCGTTCTTCTCGTTCACGGAGGGTCGCGGCTGGTCCCGCGCGGGAATGGCGGTCGCGATCCATGTCCCGCGCATCTACGCGCAGGAATCCCTGCCGACAGGCCCTTCTTGGGACCAAGTCCAGTCCGCACTCCGGAAGACCCGGGGGGATCGACCGGCAGACATTCGCGAGTCGGCCATCCTCATGCTGTTCGCGATCTACGCGTTGCGTGCGCGGGAGGTGGCACGGCTCCGGCTGGACGATATGAACTGGGAGGAAGAATTGCTGGTGATATCAGGCGACAAGACCGGCCGGACTCGCACCTATCCTTTGGTGCGGTCCGCAGGTGACGCTATCCTTCGTTATCTGAAGGGAGTGCGGCCACGATCGTCGCACCGTGAAGTCTTCCTGACTCTGCGCGCTCCCTTCAGGCCGCTGACCACCGTCGCCCTTTACAACCTCGTCGCCAAGTGCACCCGTGGCCTGGGTGTCCCGCTGTCGGAGTACGGCCCCCGGTCCTTCCGCCACGCCTGTGCCACGCACCTGCTGAACGAGGGCGGGCTCTCCATGAAGGAGGTCGGGGACCACCTCGGCCACCGGGACCCGGACTCGACACAGACCTACGCCAAGGTGAACCTGGTCGGCCTGCGTGTGGTCGCCGACCTCGACCTCGGAGGGAAGCTATGCGATTGCACGACCTCGTAGAGCAGTACATCGCCTTCCGGCAGGCGCTCGGGGCCGTCTTCCGGAGCGAAGCTCATAGCTTACGCCGGTTCGCGCGGCTCATGGGCACAGACGTGAACGTCGCCGACGTCCGTCTTGAACACGTGAGCTGCTTCCTGGAGGGGAACGGTACGGCCAGTCGCTCGTGGCACGTCAAGCACGGAACGCTCTCAGTGTTCTTCCGTTATGCGATCAGCCGCGGGCACCTGGACTCCTCCCCGATGCCGACGGTGATCCCGAAAGCCCCTCCGCGATTTGTACCGTACATCTACTCGCGGGAAGAACTGCACCGACTGTTACAGGCAACAGTCCGCTACCAACGGATAGCGAACACGATGGAGCCCGTCACAGCGCGCACGATCCTGTTGGTGCTCTACGGAGCCGGGCTGAGAGTTTCGGAGGCGTTGGCACTGGACGGCGGGGACGTGGACCTCCGCGACGGGGTGCTGCGAATCCGGCGAACAAAGTTCTTCAAAGAGCGACTGGTCCCCATCGGTCCGGGGCTGCTGAAGTCCCTCGTGGAATATACGGAACGGCCCGGCCGAGGGGCCGGAAGACGTCAGGACGGGATGCCGTTCCTGGCATCCAGAAGGGGAACTCGATTGTGTCTGGCGACCGTCCAAGGGGCGTTTGAACGGATCCGCCAGCATGCAAAGGTCCTACGGCTTGACGGCGGTCGCTTCCAGCCGCGGTTGCACGACCTGCGGCACACGTTCGCCGTTAACTGTCTGACCGAGTGGTACCGGGCGGGGGCCGATGTGCAGAAGCTCCTGCCCCACTTATCGACCTACCTGGGCCACAAGCACCTGTCGGGCACCAGGTTCTACCTCAGCATGACGCGCGAACTCCTGCACGAGGCGGGCAAGCGTTTCGAACGATCCTTCTTGGGGACCACCGATGAATAGTCACACTGATCCCGCCGCGCTCAGTCCTTGGATTCGACGATTTCTCCTCGAGCACCTAGTCGGCGAGAGGAATCTGTCGGGCAATACCCAACGCAGTTATCGGGACACGCTGCGCCTCCTGCTTCCCTACGCGGCGCGGTGCGTTTCCCGGCCCATTGATGGTCTGCGCGTCGAGGACGTCTCCGCCGAAGTCGTCAGAGGGTTCTTGCAGGAACTGGAACAGCAACGAAAATGTGGAGCGGCCACTCGCAATCAACGGCTCGCCGCCATCAGGGCCTTGGCCCGATTCATCGGCGGCCATTGCCCGGAATTCCTCCAATGGACGGGCGCGATCAGGACCATTGCCGTCAAGAAAACCCGATCGCAACCAGTTCATTACTTGGAGAAGGCAGAGATGGAGGCGTTGTTAGCGGCCACCGAACGGAGTACCGCCCTGGGCCAGAGGGATTACGCGTTGCTCCTCTTCCTGCTCAACACGGGGGCACGAGCGAGCGAAGTCGCACAGGCCCAGATTCGCGACCTGGAACTGGGGGGCGTCTCGGGCGCAGATCGCTCCTGGGTAGTGATCCATGGGAAAGGGGCAAAGGAACGGCACTGTCCGCTGTGGAAGAGGACCGTCGCGGAGTTACGGTTGCTCGTGAACGGGCGGAACTCCGACAAGCACATCTTTGTGAATCGGTCTGGGGATCCGCTCACCCGCTTCGGGGTTCGCGGCGTCGTGAAACGCTATACCGATGTTGCCGCGAAGGCCGTGCCTTCGCTGGCCCGTAAACGGGTGAGCACGCACACCATTCGACATACGGCGGCCATGCACTTGTTGCGTGAAGGAGTCGATATCAACACGATCCGCGCCTGGCTGGGGCATGAGTCCTTGAGCACCACGAATGTCTATGCGGAGGCCGACTTGGAGATGAAGGCCAAGGCCCTCGCCCAATGCAAGGTTGGCGAGGGAGAACCTTCCCTACCCTGGCGGGAAGACCAGGACTTGATGGCGTTCCTCCGGGCACTGTAACGCGATCCGGGGATAATTGACCCATCGTTGCAGGCAGTTCGGCGAATGCCCAATGCGAAAGCTGCAGGCTACAGATCGATCGGTAGCTTCGTGAAGCGAACAAAAGATCGCAGCAAGACGGCACGCCGCGCTAGCCTGTTCAGTTCGGTCGTGATTGTTTCCCGAAGTACGCCGAGATCCAAGGGGGCATAATTGGCGAGCCGGCCATACTTGATATAGCGCCATATCCCGTCAGCCGGGTTTAGCTCGGGGGCATGCGGGGGGAACGGTTCCGCAACTACATCCTGATGCTCGGCCAGATACTCCTTGACATCCTCGCAGTCATGAATGGGGATTCGATCCCACACGAGCGTCATTGGGCCGGCGATCCTTGCGTGCAGTGTGCGAACGAATTGAGCAACAGTCGGTCCCTGGTAATTGAGATTGTCCGCCAGAAGACCGTAAAGCAGATCAATGCTGTCACGGGCAGGACTGATCGTGATGGCGCCGATTACCGAAATGCGCCCATGTGGATTTGAAACGCGGTGGACGGGCGTTTTTCCTCGGGGGGCAAAAGTTCGCCTGACCGTGGGCCCAAGCATGAACCCCGCCTCGTCCACAAAGCTGATGTGCGCGCCCCTTGCTGCGGCACCTTCCAGGATACCTGGGAATGATTCCTTTACCCATCTCTTAATCGCGTTATCATCCCGGTCCCTGTGGTGCTGCTCTGGCTTCTGGCTGGTCCATCCCAGGCGTAGCTTGAGAATCTTGCGAACATGCTCGGGGTGGTAGCGAAGCCCGAATTCGCGTTCGATGAGGCCGGCCGCCCGTGCAGCGGTCCAAAGTTCGTTGTGCCAGCCGTGGCTTTTGGCTCCCAAGAGCAGCAGCTCTTCGAGCTGCCCCAACTGGTCTTCCGACAGGCGGGGGCTTGGTCCGGGATTGGGCTTGGCGTCCAGCCCCCTAGGCTCGGCGCGCGCCATGCGCCGCCAGCGGTGGACGGAGGTCTCGTGAACGCCGAGGATGCGGGCGACCAGGATCGGCGATTCGCCGTCATCGACCAG